>JAUMYV010000006.1:33934-42803 GCA_030528445.1 Porphyromonadaceae bacterium
TTATAACGTAGAGCATGGAAAAAGTAGACGTGTTGCTAGGCCTCCAATGGGGAGACGAAGGCAAAGGTAAAATCGTGGACGTCCTAACGCCCAAGTACGATATCGTAGCCCGCTTCCAAGGAGGACCTAATGCAGGACACACACTTGAGTTCGACGGTGAGAAGTATGTACTGCGCTCCATCCCATCGGGGATATTCCAAGGAGACAAAATCAACGTGATTGGTAATGGTGTCGTGCTAGACCCTGTGCTATTCATCGAGGAAGCCATTGGACTCTCCCGTAGCGGACACGACCTCAAGAGCCGTCTAGTAATCTCTCGCAAAGCCCACCTCATTATGCCCACCCACCGCCTCCTAGATGCTGCCAACGAGGCCGCCAAGGGCGATGCCAAGGTAGGAACGACAGGCAAAGGGATTGGCCCAACTTATACAGATAAAGTAGGTCGCTATGGTCTGCGTGTAGGGGATATCGAACACAACTTCCTAGAGAAATATCAGGCAGCCAAGGCGCGCCACATCACGATCCTCGAGGCGATGAACTTCCCTCTTGGCAATCTAGAGGAGCTAGAGGGCAAGTGGCTAGAGGCTATCGAAGCACTCAGAGCCTACCGCTTCGTCGATAGTGAGCAACTACTCAACAAGGCTCTAGTGGATAACAAGCGCATCCTTGCCGAGGGGGCTCAAGGTTCACTTCTAGATATAGACTTCGGCTCTTACCCATTCGTTACCTCAAGCAATACTGTCTGCGCAGGTTGCTGTACTGGTCTCGGAGTGGCCCCACGCACCATCGGAGATGTCTATGGCATCTTCAAGGCCTACTGCACACGTGTAGGAGCAGGCCCCTTCCCTACCGAACTATTCGATGAGACAGGCGACAAACTCTGTGAGCTGGGGCATGAGTTTGGCTCGGTAACAGGCCGCAAGCGTCGCTGTGGCTGGCTAGACCTCGTAGCGCTTCGCTACACGGTGATGCTCAACGGTGTAACTAAGCTCATCATGATGAAGAGCGACGTTATGGATACCTTCGAAGCAATCAAAATCTGCGTAGGCTACGAAATCGATGGTAAGGTAACTCAAGACTTCCCCTATGAGCTAAGCGAAGCCTGCAAACCCGTCTACAAGAGCTTCAAGGGCTGGCAGTGCGACTCTAGTAGCTTCAAGAGCGATGCAGATTTCCCTCTAGAGCTCAAGCAGTACATTGCCTTCATCGAGCAGGAGCTAGGCGTTCCCATCGCAGTCGTATCTGTTGGTCCCGATCGCGATCAGACGATCGAGCGTATTGCACTCTAGCGATGACCTATCAAGAAACTATAGATTATCTATTCTCCGCAACCCCTGTCTTCCAGCGAGACGGGGGTTCGGCCTATAAGCCCGGACTAGAGACCATCAAGGCTATGGATAGGCATTTTGCCCATCCTCATCACTCCTACAAGACGATCCACATCGGTGGGACAAACGGCAAGGGTTCGACCTCACATACACTAGCAGCCATACTACAAGCCTCTGGCTACAGAGTTGGGCTATTCACATCTCCACACCTAGTAGACTTCCGAGAGCGCATTAGGGTCAATGGCAAGATGATTGAACAGGACTCTGTGGTCGACTTCGTAGAGGGAGCCAAGAACCTCATCGGCGAGCTCCAGCCCTCTTTCTTCGAGCTAACGACTATGATGGCACTAGATTACTTCCGTAGCCAAGCCGTTGATGTGGCTATTATAGAGGTTGGACTAGGAGGTCGCTTAGATAGCACCAACATCATCAGTCCTATACTTAGCGTAATCACCAACATAAGCCTAGACCACATGCAGTATCTAGGCGATCGGCTCGAAGATATCGCCAAAGAAAAGGCTGGAATTATCAAGGCCAATACCCCAGTCGTACTCGGCAACTCTGGGAGCGCAGAGGTCAAGACCGTCTTCACAGACAAAGCGTGCGAATGCTCTGCCCCCCTCATCTTTGCCGAAAAGAACGGAGTGCTACAGGAGGCGATTCTGATGGATATCGGATATCTCTACAAGACTAGAGACTGGGGAACTATCAGAGGCGAGCTAATGGGACTTGCACAGGTGGAGAACACCACAACCATACTGACGGCTCTAGTCGAACTCAAGGAGCAATTTGAGCTAACGGCTCGTAGCGTCGGGCAGGGATTCGCCTGCGTCGTCTCGCTCACAGGACTACAAGGCCGCTGGCAAACACTAAGCAAGCATCCGCGACTCATCTGCGATACAGGACACAATGAGGCTGGGATAGCACTGGTCGTCAAACAACTTGAGTGCTATCGCTACTGCTATAGTAGGACTCATATCGTACTAGGTATGGCCAACGACAAGGATGTCTCGGCCGTCCTAAATCTACTCCCCACTTGGGCTAAGTATTACTTCACTCAAGCGAGCGTCAACCGAGCTATGCCAGCAAACGAATTGACTCACTTGGCTTCTTCTTTAGGGTTAGAGGGAGAGAGTTATGCGTCTGTGCGAGCAGCAGTCGAGGCCGCTCGCCATAGGGCTTCGAGCTCCGATTTGATATTCGTCGGGGGGAGTAACTTCATCGTCTCTGATCTCTTACAGATATTTCAGGATTTACCATTTAATCACCATAACAATTAAACCAGATGAAACAACAACTAACACTCAAAGACTCTGGGATGCGTTGGGCTGTGCTCGTCCTCGTAAGCTTGACCATGTTCTTTGCTTACATGTTTGTCGATGTGCTATCTCCTCTGAAAACCATGCTAGAGACCGAGGTCAACTGGTCTAGCACGACCTTTGGCACGTATGCAGGTAGCGAGTTCTTCCTCAATGTATTTGTATTCTTTCTCATTTTCGCAGGGGTTATTCTCGATAAGATGGGTATTCGCTTCACTGCAATCCTATCTGGAGCTCTCATGGTTATCGGCGCAGGGATTAAGCTCTATGCCCTAAGCGAATACTTTATATCAGGAGGATTGGGGTACGACTTCCTCAATTCATTTATTCCGAGCTTCCCGGCTACAGCCAAGCTCGCTAGCGTCGGCTTTGCGATATTCGGTTGTGGCTGTGAGATGGGGGGCGTTACTGTGTCGCGTATTCTAGTCAAGTGGTTCTCGGGCAAACAACTTGCTCTAGCGATGGGTCTAGAGATGGCGATTGCCCGTCTGGGTGTATTTGCTGTATTTCAGTTATCACCTCGTCTGGCTAATCTAGGAGATCCGTCTATCATGCGTCCTGTGTTTGTGGTCAGCTTACTGCTTTGCGTGGGATTAATCTTCTACATCCTGTACAGCTTCCTAGACAAGAAGCTAGACGAACAACTTGGTGGAGCATCAGCGGAGGAAGAAGAGCCTTTCAGACTATCGGATCTTCGACTCATCGCAGGCAGCAGTGTCTTTTGGATTGTAGCGCTGCTCTGCGTGCTTTTCTACTCGGCTATATTCCCATTCCAGAAGTTCTCTACAGAGATGATTGCCAACAACCTTGGTGTAACGACAGAGGTTGCTGCTAGCATCTTCAGTATCTTCCCTATGGGCGCACTCTTTATGACGCCGATTATCGGTGGTCTACTCGACTATTATGGCAAGGGAGCGACCATGCTCATGGCAGGATCTATCATGATGGCAGGTTGCCACCTAATATTCGCTTTCTATCCATTTGTGCCAGGGGAAACTGTTTCTTACGTGGTAATGATTGCGACTATTGTCGTACTTGGAGTTAGCTTCTCACTCGTACCAGCATCACTATGGCCATCAGTGCCCAAGCTAATTGACAGCAAGGTGCTTGGCTCTGCATACTCGGCAATATTCTGGGTGCAGAATGTAGGCCTACTCCTAGTCCCAATGTTGATTGGAGCTGTACTAGAGAGGACAAATATTGCTCTCGAATCTGGACAACCTATGGACTATAAGTACGCGATGGTTATCTTCTCTTCTTTCGGCGTGATTGCCTTTATTTTGGCTTTCATACTCAAGACTATTGACCGCAAGAAAGGCTATGGACTAGAACTACCTAACGTGAAGAAATAAAACAGATCGCTACGGCGACACAACTCAAGACTAAAAGGGTGTATCGGAGCACAAACTCTGGTACACCCTTTTAGGTTGCACATAATCCAATCATTGCTGCCCGCTAAAGCAAACCTAAAAAGGATGATATACAGCTCAGTGTTTGCACTCAAAACTCTTGAATAGCAGGCTGAATAAGAATTGTGTATTTACCCCCTTCTCAAGGGCGGCTGTTTGCTACTACGGCGTTTCGAAGCGTATTGCGCCAATAGTACCAGTCACACGGTATCGTACCAGCCTCCATCTACCTTGCCACGCACGCCTTGAGCAACATTGCTATCAAGATTCATATAGAGAGTCTCCCCCATGAAAGATCTATCGTCACTCAAGATTGTAGCATCCACACGCTTGTCTAGATGCTGATACATGTGGTCGGAGATGTTTAGCTCCTTATCTCAATAAGTTTTTTGTAGAATAGATATAGTGTATTGTAGTATTTAGTACCTTTGCGACATTGGAGAATTAAATGTGTATTTGGCAATTCACTAAACTATATAAATATGGCAAACCAGAAAGAACGGCTGCTGACCGAATTCGCTCCTATCTCGACTCAGGAGTGGATGGACAAAATCACGGCTGATTTGAAAGGCGCTGACTTCACCAAGAAGTTGGTGTGGCGTACAAATGAAGGATTCAACGTTAATCCATTCTACCGTCGCGAAGATCTTGAGGGGCTGACTACTCCTCATATGATGCCTGCCGAGTATCCTTATGTACGTTCTACACGTATGGATAACGATTGGCTCATTCGCCAAGATATCAATGTCACCGACCTCAAGGCCGCCAATGCTAAAGCTCTGGACGTGCTAGGCAAGGGCATCAATTCACTTGGCTTCAAGCTCAAAAAAGACCAAATCAACGTTGAGTCTCTACGCGTACTCCTCAAGGATATTATGCCCGAGGCCATTGAGCTCAACTTCATTTGCTGTATCTCTGTGGCTACCAAGCTGGCTGGTGTGCTTACCGAGTACTTCGCAGCTACGGGCGCAGATGTAGCTCAGTGCAAGGGCTCTATTTCTTTCGACCCTTTCAAGAAACAGCTCGTACGTGGTATCTCCAACACCAACTGGGTGGAGCACTGTAAGGCTCTACTAGAAGCCTCCAAGGGGCTACCTCAGTTCCGTGTACTCACTGTCAATGCACTTAACCTAAACAATGCAGGCGCATACATCTATCAGGAGCTAGGCTATGCCCTATCTTGGGGTGCAGAGCTACTAGACAAGCTCACAGCTGCAGGATACTCGCTAGAGGAGGTTGCCTCTCGCATTAAATTCGTCTTCGGTATTGGTTCCAACTACTTCATGGAGCTGGCTAAGTTCCGTGCTGCTCGCTGGTTATGGGCAGAGATTGTAGGTGCCTATGGAGAGCAGTATCGTGGCGATGTGGCTAAGATTCACCAGCAGGCTGTTACCTCTACATGGAATAAGACCATTTTCGACGCACACGTAAATCTACTGCGTACACAGACCGAGGCTATGTCGGCTTCTCTTGCTGGTGTCGATTCGCTTACGGTACAGCCATTCGATATTACTTATCAAGAGTCTGATGACTTCTCTGAGCGTATCGCTCGCAATCAGCAGCTCCTGCTCAAGGAAGAGTGTCACTTCGACAAGGTAATCGACCCTGCAGCAGGTTCATACTATGTAGAGTATCTAACCAACTCCATCGCCGCTGAGGCTTGGAAGCTCTTCCTAGCTGTAGAGGAAGAGGGTGGCTTCGCCGCTGCTGTAGAGGCCGGATCTGTACAGAAAGCCGTCAATACAAGCAACGACAAGCGCCATGCAGCCGTAGCTGCCCGCAAGGAAATCTTCCTTGGTACGAACCAGTTCCCCAACTTCACTGAGGTTGCTGCTGGCAAGATCAAGATCGAGGAGGAAGGGCCACACACCTGTGGCTGTGGCGAGGCTACAATCGAGAAGCTCAACTTCTCGCGCGGAGCTTCGGACTTCGAGGCTCTTCGCCTAGATACAGAACGCAGTGGCAAGGAGGTGAAGGTATTCATGCTCACAATCGGTAACCTCGCGATGCGTCTAGCTCGTTCACAGTTCTCTAGCAACTTCTTCGCTTGTGCTGGCTACAAGGTCATCGACAACCTTGGCTTCAAGACCGTACAGGAGGGGGTAGATGCAGGCCTCAAAGCTAATGCAGACATCATCGTGCTATGCTCTAGCGACGACGAATATGCAGAGTTTGCCCCCGAAGCATTCAAGTACCTCGACGGCCGTGCTCAATTCGTAGTGGCTGGTGCACCTGCCTGCACAGATGATCTCAAGGCTATCGGTATCAACAACTTCATCAACGTGAAGAGCAACGTACTTGAGACGCTCCGTGGCTTTAACCAAGTACTAGGCATTAACTAATAGCAAGCAACAGCAATGAAACCACAATTTAAGAATATAGATATTAAGTCCGCTGGCTTCGCTAATACCGATGCCGCTACTTGGGCTAGCAAACAAGATAATACGTCTGTTTGGCGCACAGCCGAGCAGATCCTCGTGAAACCAGTCTATACGGCTAGTGACCTAGAGGGTATGGAGCACCTAGACTACGCTTCTGGTCTCCCCCCCTTCCTACGTGGTCCATATAGCGGTATGTACGCTATGCGTCCCTGGACGATTCGTCAGTACGCAGGGTTCTCTACTGCCGAGGAGTCTAACGCATTCTATCGCCGTAACCTCGCCGCTGGTCAGAAGGGGCTATCCGTGGCCTTCGACCTTGCCACTCACCGCGGCTACGATGCAGACCACGATCGTGTAGTCGGCGACGTAGGTAAGGCTGGTGTATCTATCTGTTCACTCGAGGATATGAAGGTACTTTTCGATGGTATTCCATTGAATAAGATGTCCGTATCTATGACGATGAACGGAGCTGTGCTACCAGTTATGGCCTTCTACATCAACGCAGGTCTCGAGCAGGGGGCTAAGCTAGAGGAAATGGCTGGTACGATTCAGAACGACATCCTCAAGGAGTTCATGGTGCGTAATACATACATCTACCCACCTGAGTTCTCCATGCGCATCATCGCCGATATCTTCGAGTACACTTCGCAAAATATGCCTAAGTTCAACTCGATTTCTATCTCTGGCTACCACATGCAGGAGGCTGGAGCTACAGCAGACATCGAGATGGCCTACACGCTGGCCGACGGTCTCGAGTACCTCAAGGCTGGTATCGCAGCAGGTATCCCAGTAGACAAGTTTGCTCCTCGTCTATCATTCTTCTGGGCTATCGGGATGAACCACTTCATGGAAATCGCCAAGATGCGTGCCGCACGTATGCTCTGGGCTAAGATTGTGAAGCAGTTCCACCCAGAGAGCGACAAGTCTCTAGCTCTACGTACACACAGCCAGACCTCTGGTTGGTCGCTCACGGAGCAGGATCCCTTCAACAACGTAGGTCGTACCTGTATCGAGGCTATGGGTGCCGCTCTAGGACACACTCAGTCTCTGCACACCAACGCGCTTGACGAGGCTATCGCTCTGCCTACCGACTTCTCGGCTCGTATCGCTCGTAATACGCAGATCTACATCCAGGAAGAAACCATGGTATGTAAGGAAATCGACCCATGGGCTGGTTCATACTATGTAGAGAGTCTAACCAACGAGCTAATGCACAAGGCTTGGGAACACATCCAAGAAGTAGAGCAAATGGGTGGTATGGCTAAGGCTATCGAAACAGGTCTCCCTAAGATGCGTATTGAGGAAGCCGCTGCTCGTACTCAAGCTCGTATCGACTCTCGCCAACAAGTTATCGTTGGTATCAATAAGTACCGTCTAGAGAAGGAAGATCCTATCGACATTCTCGAGATTGACAATACGGCGGTACGTTTGCAGCAGATTGACCGTCTGACGCAGCTCCGCAGCAATCGTAATGAAGAAGAAGTACAGAAGGCACTTGCTGCTATCACACACTGCGTAGAGACTAAGGAAGGGAACCTCCTAGACCTAGCAGTCAAGGCGGCGGCTGTTCGTGCTTCACTCGGAGAAATCTCGGACGCCTGCGAAAAAGTAGTAGGGCGTTATAAAGCAATCATCAGAACTATCTCGGGCGTGTACTCATCAGAATCAGGCGAAGACTCAGACTTCGTGCGTGCCAAGGCTCTGGCCGAAAAGTTTGCAGCCAAAGAAGGTCGTCAGCCTCGTATCATGATTGCCAAGATGGGTCAGGACGGACACGACCGTGGTGCTAAGGTGGTGGCAACAGGCTATGCAGACTGTGGCTTCGACGTAGATATGGGACCTCTCTTCCAGACTCCAGAGGAGTCGGCTCGCCAAGCCGTAGAGAACGACGTACACGTGATGGGCGTTTCGTCTCTAGCAGCAGGACACAAGACTCTAATCCCTCAGGTGATTGCAGAGCTCAAAAAGCTCGGCCGTCCAGACATCATCGTTACTGCTGGTGGTGTAATCCCTGCACAGGACTACGAGTTCCTCTACAACGCTGGTGTAGCAGCCATCTTCGGCCCTGGTACTCCAGTGGCCTACTCTGCAGCCAAGGTGCTTGAGATCCTCCTAGGCGAAGAAGAAGTTAAGGCTAAGGCTTAGTCCTTCCTAGATCACAATAGCCAAACAAAATCCCATCCATTCCTCCCATAGTGGTGGCAATGGATGGGATTTCGTCATTACTGTCCAATAAAATCAATGTTGTATGAAGAGAGAAGGAGCCTACTAAGAAACCATAGGGAGTACAATCCTATTCTCTAGGTCTTGAAGGACTGTTGAATGCCATTGCAGAGGGTTTACTAAACAGTTACAGATTTCAAAGAGAACTACTGCTGAGGATTTGATAGACATAGATAATGACAAACTTAGAAAACAATCGTCTGCACAAT
>JAUMYV010000112.1 GCA_030528445.1 Porphyromonadaceae bacterium
TGGAGCACGTGGTCTACAACATAAAAAGAGCTTAGGCTTACGCCGAACTCACGTTCTGCTTAGATAAAATTCGTCTAAATTCAATTCTATACATTTGGTTATTAACACTATAACAAATATCCGTTTTGACGGGGTATTTTGATGCGCCTAGTAAAGTGGTGCCAAAATCAGGTCGAGCGTAATCTAGAGCCTGCTAGGGGGTAAATACGAGGTCTAACCTTTTTATACCGCCGAGATCAAGCAAAATCTGCAACACATCCAAACTTCATCTAAACTGTAAATATTATCAAACATAGAGATAGCCGTCAACGCGACAACGCCCCCCTGGAGGACGCGCTCTATCAATTTGCGAAAATAGTCCTTAATAGGCCTATTTTATCCAAAACAAAAACCTACCTTTGCTCATGGGACTGTAAAACTATCCCTCATTTTACAAACACTTAAATAAAACGAACAATGGGAAGCAAAGCTAATCTCGATTGGTCCTCTTTGACCTTCGGCTATGTGCCCACAGACTACAACATCCGTTGCTACTATCGCAATGGCGCTTGGGGCGAATTGGAAATTTCCTCATCAGACAGTATCAATATCCCGATGGCAGCGACCTGTCTTCACTACGGACAAGAGTCATTTGAGGGTCTCAAGGCTTTCGAAGGTAAGGATGGTAAAGTGAGAGTATTTAGACCTGAAGAAAATGCCTATCGTATGCAACACACCAGCCGTGGTATCATGATGCCAGAGATGCCTACGGAACTATTTTTGGAGGCTGTAGAGAAGGTAATCGAGCTCAATCGTCGCTTCGTGCCTCCATACGAATCTGGTGCATCGCTCTACCTTCGCCCTCTAATGCTAGGCTTAGGACAGCAAGTGGGGGTTAAGCCTGCTACGGAGTACATGTTCATGATTTTTGTTACTCCAGTCGGACCCTACTTCAAGGAAGGCTTCCGCCCAACACCTATGGCTATTATGCGTGGCTATGACCGCGCAGCACCTCTTGGGACTGGTACCTACAAGGTCGGCGGTAACTATGCAGCCAGTCTCTACTCAGGTCAGCTTGCTCACGCCAAGGGTTACTCTGCGGTCATCTACCTGGATGCTAAGCACAAGGAATTTATCGATGAGTGCGGCCCTGCCAACTTCTTCGGGATTAAGAATGGCGTATATGTGACACCCGAGAGCACCTCCATTCTACCCTCTATCACCAACAAGAGTCTGATGCAGATTGCCCAAGACATGGGCATGAAGGTGGAGCGCAGACCTATACATGTAGAGGAGCTAGCTACATTCCAAGAAGCTGGAGCCTGTGGTACTGCTGCCGTGATTAGCCCTATTGAGCGCATTGACGACCTAGACGAGGGTACTAGCTATATGTTCTGCCCAGACGGTAAGGCAGGACCAATCAGTGAAAAGATGTACAATAAGCTACGTGCAATCCAGTATGGAGATGAGCCAGATACGCATGGTTGGGTAAAAATATACGATTTCTAGGCCTCACTCATACGTCTAGTTCGACAACCGATAAGCCCCGAAGCTCTATATGCCTTTTATGGCATGGCTTCGGGGCTTATTAGGTTATCCACAATACCAAAACACATTAATCAGAGAGAGCTACTCATCGGCACAGAGCCGATAGGTCTCGAAGCTCTTATCTGTGTAGAATACTGTAATATGATCAATGACCTTAGGTTTCATAGCCTCTAGGCTAGCCTTGAGCCGTCCGATCTCCTCAATCTTGCTGGATAGTGCTGTCTCTAGCGCTTTGTGCTCGGAGTCGGCAGTGCTGTTCGTGCTGGACAAAGCAGCGTCGGTAGAGTGTGCCTGCTTAGCTTGCTGTGCATACTCGTCTCCCAATACAAACCACATCGCGTCGAAGTTGGGGTCATTTTGCCAGCGATAGATAATCTTGTTGATGCTATCGATATTGATTGTGGTCTTACCATTGAGTATTTGCGAGAGCGTAGATGGAGCAATCCCTGTCTCCAAAGAAAAGTCTTTAGCGCTCATTTTGTTCCTATCTAATAGCTCTTTTAGACGCCTAGATATGGCATCTAGATTGATAAAGTCTGTCATATTGTCTTAAATACTCGAGTTCCAAATTCAAACACAAATATACAAATCGAAATTCTAAATCCAACACAGAAAAAATTCTATATTCCAAATCAAAAACCAGGAATAAGCGGGATTTCCACATAAGAAACATCTATAATACACAGTATTAAAAGGAAGTAATACTGTCAATATCCATTGCAATAAACTAGAATATATAGAGTTATAAAGTATACAAGACACCCTACCCTACCCTAAGATGAGTACTACTCGCACAAACCACAACGGATTATTTCGATATACAAATATAACAAACACATAAATAGACAATTAATGTAGTATCATAAGTGCTGTATCAATACATATAATTCCTAATCTGGAAATTTACGACTCTTCCCCATAGGTAATCCAAATCCCAGTATTATGGGGATACTTATTTGTATTCCAAAATAGAAATTCACGCAAATAAAAGGAATATCATCCCCCAATAGTTCTAAATCTAGAAACAAGACATTATGACATAAAGCAAATTCTCCGAAATTTAGGACTTATAACCAGAGTCGAGTCCACGTATCATCTCTTTGATTAGAGTTCGCCTGAGGCCATGTATTGCATGTAATTAATCAAGGAGTAGGATTAAACTTTTGCAAGGAGTATTCTTCTAAGAAAAATAAGAGAACATTAAACGGAAGATCTATTTAATATGGTAAACTGCAAATTGAGATGGTGCCTACTCTGCATCTTTATGGGATTGACTTGGGGCCTATCGGCTGGTAACATCAATCTAAGAGGACGTGTGCTAGACGAAGCAAAACAAAGCCTACCTCAGGCTAACGTACGCCTCTTGAAGTTGAATGGACAGACGCAGGCTGGTATATTTACGGATATTGGAGGGAGATTCAATCTTGGGAGTCTCCCCGCAGGCACATACACCTTAGAGGTAAGCTTCGTAGGATTTGTTACCCACAAACAAGAGCTAACGCTCACGGAGCAAAAAAACACCCTACAACTCAAGGATATTATCCTACACGAAGACAAGAAAACACTACGCGAGATTACAGTCTTAGGCAAGGCCAATGAAGTCGTCGTCAGAGGAGATACGCTTGAGTACAATGCAGGAAGCTATAAGACAAGCGATGGAGCAGCCCTAGAGGAGCTAGTCAAGAAGCTACCTGGAGTAGAGGTTAATGAATCTGGACAAATCACAATCAACGGCAAGAATGTCTCTAAGATCATGGTAGACGGCAAGCGATTCTTCGAGAGCGACCCTAAGATAGCCCTCAAGAATCTGCCAGCAGATGCAATAGACAAGGTACAGGTGCTCGACAGGGAAACCGATGCTACACGCATGACGGGCTTCTCCGACGGAGACGAGGAGACGGTTATCAATCTGACCATTAAGAAGAGCCAAAAAAGTGGACTATTCGGCACGGCCTACGTGGGTGGAGGTGCACCACACAAGAGATACGAAGCCAATGCTACCCTCAACCGCTTCTCGGACGGCTCTCAGTGGAGCATTATCGCTGGAGCAAACAACACAAACAACGCAGGCTTTGGTGATATAGCCTCGGACTTGGGGCAGATCAGTAACATGCTCGGTGGCAACACTAGAGGACCTAGAGGCTCGAGAGGAGGAAATAGTAACGATGGCGTAACCTCCAGTAAGGTTCTTGGTGGCAACTTGGCCTATACACTAGGGCAGAAAGGGGAGCTTTCCTCGGGGACATTTCTCGGCAATAGCGACAAACTCAAGGAAAGCACTTACGAGCGAACGGATATCATAGCCACGGGGAGTACCACGGAGCGAGGGAGCTCTGTAGAACGCAATGATAAATACAATACAGGTGCTAATCTGCGCCTAGAGTGGAAGCCCACGGCTAAAACCACACTGATTATTGCTCCTAACCTAAACTATGGTATAGGTATGGGGACTAAGACATCATCGTCCACGACGCTTAGGAGCCAAGGAGCCGAAAAAATTAACACTAGCGAACTAAATCAATCCGTCAACAGAAAAGTCTTCAGCTCAAGAATCCATGTAGATATGAGCCAAAAACTTGGGAATAAAGGACGTACCCTAGCCCTATCCCTACAAACGGGATTCAACATGGATGATGCTATGGGTATCTATCAAAGTAGTCTGAAAAATCAGATTAGTGGAGCAATCTCCTCCATCGACCAACACCTAGAGACGGAGACCAGGAACCTGAGTTATAGAGCAAGACTTAGCTATGTTGAGCCGCTTGCCAATGGCTTTGCTCTACAGGGGCAGTATCAAATTAGAGGCGAGGAGTCTAGCTCTCATCGCTTAGCACGCCAGAAGCAAGCCGCTACAGGCCCCTACGATCTAGTCAATCCAGAGTATAGCAACAAGCTTAGTTCTCATTTCCTATCTCACCGCTTTGGCTTTGCTTTGAAAAAATTCACAGACAAGCTAGACATCACAGCTGGGCTAAATCTAGATCCATCTCATCTAAGTAGCTACACCCAAATTGGTCAAGAGGATCGACGAATTAATCAAAACGTACTGAATTATTCGCCTACGTTTCGCCTCAAGTACACTCCACGCAAGACAACCAATCTGCACATAGACTATCGAGGGCGTAGCTTTCAACCTAAGAGTGATCAGCTCGCCCCTGTACAGGATAAGACCAATCAGCTTGTAATCTACGAAGGTAACCCTAATCTAAAGACAGGTTATATGCACAATCTGTTTGGGCGCTTCAGCCACTTTAGGGCAAGTAGTAAAAGCTCAATCAATCTCTTTGCTCATCTACAGTACATTCAGAACGATATTGTTACTCACACCAAGTACAACCCTACTACGGGCGTCCGAACGATTGGCTATACCAACGTTGATGGAAATGGTATGCTTTCTCTAGGAGGATTCTACACAAGCCCTCTACCTGGTAAGCAGTTTTCGGTGCGCGTAAGTAGTTTCAACACCCTTATCAATCAAATTGGCTTTGTGGATGAGCAACGTAATGATGCGCTAGCCATTCGACTTAGCGAGAGCCTAACTCTCGCCTACCGACACGAAGGTATAGATACGAGCCTCAAGGGTACTTGGTCGTACTACAACGTTTGGAATACATTACCCCAAAAAGAGCAACAGACTACCCAAGACTATCGTATAGATTGGGATAATCAGATCAAGCTGCCTCTAGGCCTCTCTCTAGAGGCACTTCTAGCTTATCGAACCAACTCGGGGTATACATCGGGGTACGACCAAAATCAGATGTTGATCAATGTGGGACTATCCTACTCTTTCCTCAAGAATAAGGCTGCAACTATCCGTATCAAGGCTTACGACGCACTAAATCAGCAGAGCAACATCAGTCGAGAAATTTCAGCTCTAAATAGCTCTATGTTACAGACCAACTCGCTCGGTCGCTACGTCATGCTACATTTCATTTATCGCTTCAACCGATTTTCTAGCAATGCATCTGCCTCAGACATGAGGCGATTTGACAGCAGAAAACATCCTTTCTGATAGATTCTCAATTGGTTATATTGCTCGATCTAGGGCATTAAATCAAATACCACCCTCTATTTAACGTGAGTTCGGCGTAAGCCTAAGCTCTTTTTATGTTGTAGACCACGTGCTC
>JAUMYV010000113.1 GCA_030528445.1 Porphyromonadaceae bacterium
TAAACAATACCCTCGTGACGGGACAGAAGATACCTTTCTTCGCAGACCCAGACCAACCCTTCAACGAGGTAATGGCTATGGTAGCCCTCCGAGCCAAGAGCGACAAAATCATCCTTGGGGGCATGGGTATGACCAACGATGACTTCCTTTTCTTCAAGAATACCTTCAGTAACGCAGGTGCTCTCGATCGCATCATCAGCTTCATCAACACCACCGAAGACCCTTCGGTCGAGAGGCTACTGATTCCCGACATGGCGCTGGCGGCTGCCGAATACTTCTCGGTAGAGAAAAAGGAGAAAGTACTGGTACTGCTCACCGATATGACTAACTACGCCGACGCACTGGCTATCGTATCGAACCGTATGGACCAGATCCCATCGAAGGACGCTATGCCTGGCTCGCTCTACTCCGACCTTGCCAAGATTTACGAGAAGGCTGTACAGTTCCCCGACGGTGGTTCGATCACGATTATAGCCGTTACAACCCTCTCTGGTGGCGACATCACGCACGCCGTACCCGACAATACGGGTTATATCACCGAGGGACAGCTCTATCTGCGCAGGGACACCAACGTAGGTAAGGTGATCGTAGACCCCTTCCGCTCCCTTAGCCGCCTCAAGCAGCTCGTCATCGGCAAGAAGACGCGCGAAGATCACCCACAGGTGATGAATGCTGCCGTGCGCCTATTCTCCGATGCAGCAGGGGCGCAGACGAAGATGGAGAACGGCTTCGATCTGACCGACTACGACGAGCGTGCGCTCAGCTTCGCCGACGATTATTCGCGCGAGCTGCTAGCTATCGACGTCAATGTAGACACCGAAGAGATGCTCAATACTGCTTGGAAGCTATTCGGCAAGCACTTCAAGCCTGCGGAGGTTAATATCAAGCAGCAGTTGGTAGATATATATTGGCCTAAGGCTTAGACTAAAATCCGTAACGTCCCGACTTTGTCGAGCACCCCATACTGGGTGCAGGAGCACCGATTACCGGGTGCGAAAGCACGGTGTATAGGGTGCAGATGCACCTACTAATGGGTGCCAAAGTAAGGCATTAGCTTAAATCGAAAGTCTGCTAGTATAATAGATTTAGTCGGCTACTAAATAGGTCAAACGAGGTTGCGTTGTGGCGGCTTGTGCTGTCGGCGGTGGTACTCAAGGTGCGTCGTACTATTGTCGGGAGACAAGAGGTGCGAAATATGCAAGTTTCTTTCCCCATGCATTAGGGTTCATTGTCCAGCATAGAGCCTGCCCAGCGTATACCTTATATAAGATTGTTTTCAGCGAACGAGTAATAACATTATCAAATATAGAAACATGGCTATCAAATACAGAGTGCTCACCAGAGAGGTGCTGCTTGGCAAGGATAAGGGCAAGAAAATGCAATTTGCCCAGTCGATTACGTCGAAGAAAATCACGTTTAAGCGTTTTTGTGAGGAGATTGCAGACGGAAGTACCGTAGGGAGTGCAGACGTCAAGGCGGTGCTAGACCGCATGGTTACGGTGCTGCGCCGACATATGCAGGACGGCGAGAGCGTGGACTGCGGTGATCTAGGCACCTTTAGCCCTACGTTTGGTTCGTCGGGCGTCCCCGTTGGCGAGGACTTCTCTGCCAAGGCAAGCATCCGCGATCCCAAAATTTCGTTCCGCCCCAAGCCAGCGTTCAAGGCTCTTACAGATGTCAAGTTTGAGCGTATCAGCGCAGAGGAGGAAGCTGCCCGCAATGCAGCTACTGCCAAGAAGAAGGGCATCAAGCCTAACACAGGCGGAGGCAGTGGCTCATCTTCGGGCGGAGGCTCCTCGTCGGACAATCCCGACCACGCAGGGCTGTAAACCAAGAGCGAGCAAGCATTATCCTGTCTGCTACATTCGGCCTGCATACTACTGCTCGCAAGAAGCAACCAATAAGTTCGCAAGAACATAGATAGAAATGGCTATTAAGTTTCAGTATAACAAGACTTCGCTCCAACAACAGGAGAAAAACCTGAAGATGCGCGTGCGCACCCTGCCTACGATCAAGAGTAAGGAGAGCGCACTGCGCCAGCAGGTGAAGCAAACCAAGCGAGAGGTCGAGGCATTGGAACTAAAGCTCGAAGAAGATATTCGTGGCTATCAGAGCATGATGAGTTTATGGGATGAGTTCAATCCCGAACTTATTCGTGTGGATCGCGTAGACCTATCGGTGCGTAAGGTAGCGGGCGTGGTATTGCCCGTTCTGGACGACATCCACTACGAGATCAAGCCCTTCAGCATTTTTAATGCACCCTCGTGGTACGCTCAGGGTATTGATTTGCTCAAAACCTTGGCCACTACGGGCATACAGGCCGAGTTCCTTCGCCTAAAGATGGAGTTCCTCGAGCACGCCCGTAAGAAAACCACGCAGAAGGTTAATCTATTCGAGAAAGTTCAGATACCCGGCTATCAGGACGCAATACGTAAAATCAAGCGCTTCCTAGAGGACGAAGAGAGCCTATCGAAAAGCTCGCAGAAGATCATGCGTGCCAATCTGGAGAAGCGTGCGCAAAAAGAAGAGGAGGAAGCCGTATGATACAACGCATGAGCAAATACTCCTTCGTCATCTACCATAGAGAGTACGAGGAGTTCCTTCTGGCATTACGGGACTTGGGTGTGGTACACATCTCAGAGCGCAACAACCCTAAGGAGGTCGATCACCTCAAGGCGATGCTCGAGCGCCGTGCTCACCTAGTAGCCCTTAGGCGCACCCTAGGCGACTATCTGCCAGAGGAGATGCCCGAGCCCGAGCCACTGCCTACCATCACGCAGGAAGCAGGCGAGAGGGCGGTGCAAGACCTAGAGCATGATTTGGCACAACGCAGCAAAACGCTCTCTAGCATACAGCTCAAGCATCAAGAGATTGCCGAGCAGGAGATTTGGGGCGACTTCGAGCCTGCACAGATCGCCCGTCTGGGCGAGGCAGGCTACCATTTGGCTTTCTACACGACGGCTGCCACAGCCTTCACCGAGGATTATCGGGCAGAGTACGATGCCATTGGCATAGCGCGCAATGGTGCTACGCAGTACTTCGTACGTCTAGAGCAGGCAGGTAGTACCCCTGCGCCCGATGCAGAGGCCATCAAGCCCCCTACCCGTAGCCTTGGCGCCCTCAAGCAAGACCTCAAGGCTCTGGAGCAGCAGCTCGAGGCTCAGACGGAGGGCATAAAAGCCACCGCTCTGGCTAGGTTGGTAGCGCTCAAGGCCTACGATAAGCTCATCGCCGATACCTATGCGCTCGGGGCGGCACGCCTACAGGCCGTAGGTGAGGCAGATGACAAGCTGATGCTCCTAGAGGGCTGGGTGCCCACCGCAGGTGCCGAGGCTATGGAGCAGGCTCTTGCCAAGACAGGCTACTACTACCAGCAGGTAGAGATAGTCGATGAGGACAAGATCCCAGTGCTGCTGAAGAATAACTTCTTCGCTCGTCTCTTCGAGCCGATTACTTCGATGTTTTCGCTACCGAATTATAGTGAGATCGACCAGACGGCACTCTTCGCTCCCTTCTTCTTGCTCTTCTTCGGGCTTTGCTTCGGCGACGGAGGTTATGGGTTGCTGGTCTTTGTCCTAGCGACGATCTACCGCATCAAGACCAAAAATGGCAAAGATATGGCGCGCCTGCTCCAATGGTTGGGCGGTGGTGCTTGTGTCATCGGGCTTCTGATGGGGACGTTCTTTGGTGTAACGCTTGGGTACGCCAAGGCGGAGGATTACTTCCTCAATCAAGACAATTTGATGAAGCTATCGGTGGTGCTGGGGCTTATTCAGATTTTCTTCGCCAAGGCTGTCGCAGCTTATAAGATTAAGGTGCAGCGCGGAGTGAAGTATTCGCTCGCGCCCTTCGCTTGGATCGCGATGCTCCTGGGCTTGGGTGCTATGATTCTGCTCCCTCGTCTAGAGCTTGAGCTACCTGCTTTCGTACCTTATATTATATACGGTATCGTCGGCTTGTCTGCCCTCGTGGCATTCTTCTACAACATGCCGGGCAAGAACCCATTCCTCAACTTCGGCGCGGCACTATGGACGGCGTACAACATGGCATCGGGCTTGCTGGGAGATACCCTCTCCTACATCCGTCTCTTTGCCATCGGGCTGACTGGGGGTATCCTTGGCGGTGTATTCAATCAGCTTGCCGTAGAGCAGACCGAGGGTTTGCCCTGGCTGGTGCGTGTGCCGATGATGCTCCTAATACTTCTCGTCGGGCACGGGCTTAATATCAGCCTGGCGATGATTAGTTCGTTCGTTCATCCGCTTCGTCTTACCTTTGTGGAGTTCTATAAGAATAGCGAGTTCGAGGGTGGCGGTAAGGCCTATCAACCTCTCAAGAAATAATTAAAAACAAAATCAAATAAACAACCTAAAAAGTTTTATCAGTATGAATGAAATGTTGGCGTACTTAGGCGTGGCTCTCATGGTCGGCCTAACTGGTATCGGTAGCTGTATCGGTGTAACGATTTGCGGTAACGCAGTAGTGGGATCTCTGAAGAAAAATCCCGATGCCCTAGGGCAATACATCGGTCTGACCGCCCTTCCTAGCTCCCAGGGGCTATATGGATTCGTAGGCTTCTTCCTTGCCAAGCTAGCCATTGACAATATGATCGGCGCAGGTGGCGTAACGCCCTTCGCGGCATGGGCTATCCTGGGAGTAGGTCTAGCTCTCGGTGTGGTAGGTCTATTCTCCGCGATCCGTCAGGCTCAGGTTTGTGCCAATGGTATTCAGGCTATCGGTAATGGTAATAACGTATTCGGTAGCACGATGGTGGTAGCCGTATTCCCAGAGCTGTATGCAATCCTAGCCCTGCTGGTAGTGATCCTAACGATGCTCCCAATGATCTAATCGCACTTCGTAAATCCGTCTAAGCTGCATCACGACAATCTCCCGAGGCTCGTGATGCAGCTTTTTTATCCCCATCGACAAGGCAGAGCCAAGGGGCAAAAAATAACGTCCTAGGGGGGCTATTCATCAAAAGGTATTTAGTATCTTTGCCCTACCCATATGTACATTTAACTAAATAGTTCTCAATACTAACAATAAACAGAAACAACAATGAAGGATTCTGTCATCTCTAACCTTATCCAAGAGGAGTATCAGAGGCAGCTAAAAGGCATTGAGCTGATTGCTTCTGAGAATTTCGTAAGCGAAGACGTCATGCAGGCTATGGGTAGCTGCATGACCAATAAGTATGCCGAGGGGTATCCTGGTCGTCGCTACTACGGAGGTTGCGAAGTCGTAGACAAAAGCGAACAGATTGCGATCGATCGCCTCAAGGAACTATTCGGAGCTGAATGGGCCAATGTGCAACCTCACTCCGGAGCTCAGGCTAATATGGCCGTATTGCTCGCTTGCCTAGAGCCTGGCGATACATTCATGGGACTAAATCTGGCACATGGCGGACATCTCTCTCACGGCTCACCCGTCAATAGCTCTGGGATACTCTATAAGCCCGTTGAGTACAACGTCGGTGAGGAAGACGGACGTGTAGACTACGATCAGATGGAGGCTCGCGCCCTAGAGCATAAGCCCAAACTCATCATCGGTGGAGGCTCGGCCTACACCCGCGAGTGGGATTATAAGCGTATGCGTGAGATTGCAGACAAGGTAGGGGCTATCTTCATGGTGGATATGGC
>JAUMYV010000007.1 GCA_030528445.1 Porphyromonadaceae bacterium
AAATGCAGGTTTATATTTATTGCTCTTTTGGGTTCACTCGCAGTCCCATTCAAGGTCTAGTAATGTGCCGATACAAGCTATTCCCCTTCAAAATCATTCCCCAAACACCTATTATTCAGCAGAATCTATCGGCTGTCCGCTAAAACACACCCCAAAAGGAGGATGTATAGATTAGTGCCTGTACTCAAAGCGCTCGAATAGCAGGCTGGATAAGGGAATGTGTACAAAACTATATGACCTTCACCCTTGCTCAAGGGCGACTGTCCGACAAAACCAATGCTGTTTGACGATAGAGGAACCTACTAAAACCTAATTTCAGACGGAATACAACCTATTCACTAGGATTGAATGCCCTATTTTTCTGTCTTGAAAACTTTACCGGACAGCAATAAATCCTAATAGAGAGATTTGGCAAAGGTCTCTAATAACAACTCTAAGTTCAATTGACTTATCTAAAGGGTGGTGTGTCATAATGCACAAAATGCTGTGTCGCTCGCGACATCGGCTTCGGTTACATACCTTAGTATGCTCCCTTTGCTCCGCACGGACTTCGTCGTCAGCCTCAGTCTTAGCCCCTTGTATTTTGCACACTCCGAGATACCTAAAAAGGGGCTGGACAAAATCGAATTTTGCCACAGCCCCTTTGCTTTATTCATTCGGCGATAAACTAGCCGAAGTCGTCGAAGAAGAGTGAGCTACGCTCAACACCAAGGTTCTCGAGCATTGCCTTGACGGCATTGGCCATTGGGCCGGGACCGCACATATAGTACTCGATATCCTCTGGAGCCTCGTGCTTGCTTAGATAGTTGTCTAGGATCACCTGATGGATGAAGCCTACATAACCATCCCAGTTGTCCTCTGGCTGAGGATCGCTCAAGGCAATGTGGAACTTGAAGTTGGGGAAGTTGCGCTCGATCTCACGGAAGTCCTCTTCGTAGAAGATTTCCTTCTTGCTACGAGCTCCATACCAGTAGCTCACCTTACGGCCTGTCTTAACAGTATTGAAGAGGTGTAGGATCTGAGCACGTAGAGGAGCCATACCAGCACCACCACCGATGTAGAGCATTTCGTTGTCTGTTTCTTGAATATGGAAGTCTCCATAAGGACCGCTCATCTTCACCTTGTCGCCAGGTTTGAGCGAGAAGATATAAGACGAGGAGATACCGGGAGGCACCTTCATGAATCCACCTGTAGCACGATCGAATGGAGGTGTGGCAATACGCACGTTGAGCGTGATGATATTACCCTCGGCAGGATAGTTGGCCATAGAGTAGGCGCGGACTGTTTCTTCCTCGTTCTTGACGGTGAGATCCCACATCTTAAACTTATCCCAGTCTTCGTGAAACTTCTCCTCGATCTGGTAATCCGAGTACTTGATATCGTACTTAGGAATAGTAATCTGTGCGTAGCTACCGCTCTTGAAATTCATCACTTCGCCCTCGGGGAGCTTCACCACAAATTCCTTGATGAAGGTTGATACGTTACGGTTGGAGATAACCTCGCATTCCCATTCCTTCACGCCGAAGACTTCTTCGGGTACGATCACCTTCATATCTTCCTTCACCTTGGTTTGGCAAGCCAAACGCCAGTGTTCCTTCTGTTCCCTGCGACTGAAGAAGCCCTGCTCGGTAGGGAGGATTTCGCCTCCTCCCTCTATCACACGGCAGCGACACTGTCCGCAGCTACCACCACCACCGCAGGCCGAGGAGAGGTAGATATTCTGCCCTTGTAGGGTAGAGAGCAGTGTGCCTCCGATAGCAACCTCGGCATTCATTTCGTCGTTAACGTTGAGCTTGACGTTGCCCGATGGTACGAGTTTGCTCTTGGCTACCAGTAGCGTTAGCACTAGGATGAGCGTAATCAGCAAGAAGACCGCTACGCTTATAATGATAATTGTCATTGTCTCTTTACTCTAATAGTTTAATCTGATACTACATCTTCACGCCTGAGAAGCTCAAGAAAGCTAGCCCCATAAGAGCCGTTACGATAAACGTAATCCCCAAACCACGCAGAGGCTTAGGAATATCGGAGTACTGTAGCTTCTCGCGGATGGCAGCCATACCTACGATGGCGAGCAACCAACCAATACCAGAGCCTAGACCATACACAGTAGCTTCGCCTACGCCCGTGAACTCACGCTGCTGCATAAAGAGCGAACCTCCGAGGATCGCACAGTTTACCGCAATAAGTGGGAGGAAGATACCGAGTGAAGCATACAGGGAAGGGCTGAAGCGCTCCACCACCATCTCTACGAGCTGTACGAAAGAAGCAATCACAGCAATGAAGACGATGAGCGAGAGGAAAGAGAGATCGAGCGTTGCATACTCCTCACCGAGCCAAGAGAGTGCGCCTTCTTTGAAGACATAATTCTCCAACATATAGTTGATCGGTAGGGTGCAAGTCAAGATAAAAATAACAGCTAGGCCTAGACCGAAGGAAGTCTTAACATTCTTGGACACGGCCAAGAATGAACACATCCCTAGGTAATAGGCGAAGATCATATTGTCCACGAAGATGGACTTGAAGAATAAAGCTAATGATTCCATTCTATTATACTATTTATTGGGATGAGGGACTAGTTCTCTTGTAGCTCCTTGTTGCGTGATCGCTGAATCCAAATAAGCACGGCCACTAGGATGAGTGACATCGGAGGTAGGATCATCAGACCATTGTTGACATAACCAAGATCGTACACAGCCTGTGGGATAATTTGGATGCCGAATAGCTGACCTGTACCGAATAGCTCACGGAAGAAACCAACAGCTACTAGTACGATACCATAGCCAAGACCATTGCCGATACCATCGAGGAAGCTCTCCCATGGACCATTACCTAGAGCAAAGGCTTCTAGGCGTCCCATCAAGATACAGTTGGTGATGATCAGACCGATGAATACGGAGAGCTGCTTGCTCACATCGTAGGCGAATGCCTTGAGCACTTCGCTCACGAGCGTTACCAGTGTAGCCACCACTACGAGCTGTACGATGATGCGGATGCGCCCAGGGATCGTCTTGCGCAGAAGTGAGATGATCACGTTGGCGAAGGCCACTACCACCGTCACGGCTAGTGCCATCACGATAGAGGGCTCTAGCTTCACCGTCACAGCTAGAGCCGAGCAGATACCGAGCATCTGCACGAGCACAGGGTTACTCTTACCTAGAGGTGCGAGTAGAGTTTCTTTATTTTTATTGTTCCAGAGAGACATGACTATTGTGCGTTATAAGATTCGAGAAATTTCTGATAAGGCGAGATCGAAGCCTCAAGCATAGCGTGTACCCCGTCGCTGGTAAGCGTACCCCCCGAGATACCATCTACATAGTCTTGGTCGCTAATCACCTTACCAGACTTAACCACAGCGATGCTCTTGAATACACCATCTCTATATACTTGCTTACCCACGAATAGGTGAGCAAAGGTCGGTGTAGAAATCTCAGCCCCTAGACCTGGGGTCTCGCCCTTGTTGCCGAAGTCTACACCAATCACAGTAGAGTGGTCTGCTGCATCGAGAGCGATGTAGCCCCAGATAGGCCCCCAGAGACCGGCACCGTTCATTGGTAGGATGTAGGCAGTCTTGCCATCCACCTCTGCGATGTAGAGGGGGAAGCCGTCCTCTGCCTTACCTTCCTTGGCGAATACCTTGAAGAGGGTCTCGGTATTGAGCTTGAAAGCCTTGCTCTCTGCCTCGGCGTCGAACTCCGACTTGACCGATCCGTCTAGGTCTACCAGCAGCTCTTTCTTAATAATAGTCTTGTAGGTCGCCTCTACCTGAGAGGTCTCGGGTGTCTGACCGACAGAGCGCAGGATCTGCTGCATCTTGTCGATCTTCTCATTAGCTTGCTGGGCAGGCTTGAGCACTGTGGCGGCACCTGCGAGCAGTACAGCAGCCACGACGACCATAATTGCTGCGTATATAATCGTATATGAATTCTTATCTGTATTCATTTGCTTGATATGTATTAAGCCTTAGACTTAAGCGCACGAGCTAGGCGCTTCTGAGTATTGCGCTCTACGACCATATAGTCAATCAGAGGAGCCATCATATTCATAAAGAGAATAGCAAGCATCATACCCTCAGCATAACCAGCGTTGAGCACACGGATAAATACAGCCATCACTCCGATGAAGAATCCGTAGATCCACTTACCTGTCTCTGTGCGAGCAGCCGTTACAGGGTCAGTGGCCATGAATACGATACCGAAAGCGAAACCACCGAAGAGCAGGTGCTGTAGAGGTGTCGTTTGCATAGCAATCGTCGTGCCGAAGGCATTGAAGATAGAAGCCATAGTCACTACGCCTGCTACCCCAGAGAGCATAATCTTGTAGCTAGCAATACCAGTGAAGATGAGGAATAGAGCACCTATGAGGATCGCCAGTGTGGAGGTCTCTCCGATAGAGCCGGGGATAAAGCCCAAGAAGGCATCTAGGTAGCTCAGTGGCTGCCCAAGTGCATCGTGGATCACAGGCACCTCGCCCTTGGCAGCAGCAATCTGAGCCAGAGGAGTAGCTCCCGTGAAGCTATCTACCACTGTACCCTCTCCACCTAGGCCGAAGCTCTTGCCTAGACGTACCCATACAGAGTCGCCAGACATGGCAGCAGGATAAGAGAAGAAAAGGAAAGCACGCGTTACCAAGGCTACATTAAACACGTTGTACCCCGTACCACCAAACACTTCCTTGGCGAATACTACAGCGAAGGCTGTAGCTACGGCGATCATCCATAGAGGCGTCTCCACTGGGATAATCATGGGGATAAGCATCCCCGTAACCAGCACACCCTCGGCGACCTCATGCCCTTTGCGGCTTGCGAGCACGAACTCAATGCCAAGGGCTACTACGTACGATACCACGATCTGTGGCAGCATAGAGAGCAGGCCATAGAAGAATTTCTCCCAGAAACCCGCCTCTAGCCCTAGAGCGAGGTAGTGCTGGTAACCGAGGTTGTACATCCCGAAAAACAAGGCTGGCATCAGAGCAAAAATCACCATGATCATCGTACGCTTGCTGTCGATAGCATCGTGTACGTGTACGCCTCGCTTACTCGTAGTGTTGGGGACAAAGAGGAAGGTCTCGAAGGCATCGAAAGCCGTGTGGAAGGCCTCTAGCTTACCGCCCTTCTCAAAGGCGGGCTTTATCTTGTCGAGTTGTTTTCTTAGAGCGTTCAAAGTCTTAACTTTTTATAAGTCCAACAATTAATTCATTTCCTTGTACAGCTCATCAAGACCCTGACGAACGATCTGCTGTAGAGGCATCTTGGACGTGTCGACGAACTCACACACAGAGAAGTCCTCTGGAGCTACCTCGTAGATACCACGATTCTCCATATCTGTGATGTTGAAGGCAATGATACTCTTGAGCAGGAATTCTGGATAGATGTCCAGGGGGAATACCTTATCGTACTCACCGCTGACAATCATCGCACGGACACCTCCTTGTAGACGTGCATCGAGTACATACTCCTTACTCTTGGGGGTCAGCCAGCTGAAGAAGCTACGGCTCATGCTAAACTTACCAAAGCCTGGTAGCATCCAGCCAAACATATCGTGTACGTCGTCGCCCTCTGGGATCACTGTGATCTGATCGCACTGATAGCTGATGAACTCGTGGTCGGCATCTACCTTGATCCCTGTGAAGACATCGCCATCGATCACACGTTCGTGCTCAGCCTTGATCGCCAGTCCAGAGGGGAATGCGTCTGCAAAACGCGTACCGGGGAGGAGCTCCACGTAACCATGCTGCTTGGCATCTGACCCTGTGAGAGCTACCGTACGAGAGAAATCGACCTGACCAGTCTTGAGGAAGCGACCAATCACGAGTAGGTCTGTAGCCTTGAGCGTCCAAACAACCTCGTCTTTATTGATGGGCTTAATGTGGTTGATGAGGGTTCCGACAAGCCCTGCTGGGTGTGGTCCAGAAACCTCTACTCGCTCTATAACCTTGACGCTAGAGAGTGAACCAGGTTTAACGCCTAGGTAAACCTTGCCAGAGGTTAATTTCGTGAGCGCATCGAGCGCAAGCTGCAACTCTGCCTCGCGCCCTTTGACGAGAAAGTCGAAGTTGGGAGCAAGTGGGGCTGTGAAGTTGGCAGTCACGAAGATATCGCGAGGTGCAACGTCCGGATTCGCTATGCGATCATAGGGGCGTTGCTTGAAGAATGCAAAGAGCCCACTCTCGAGCAGAGTAGCGAGGATCTGCTCGCGACTCTTGGAGGTAAGCCCCTGCACGTCGAAGGTTTTGAACTCCTGCTGTCCATCGGGCTTGATTTCGATGCTAAGTATCTTGCGCTTGGCACCACGGTTCACAGCCACAACCTCGCCACTTACTGGAGAGGTCAGCTTGAGCGCAGGGCTAGCCTTGTGATAAACAATAGGAGTGCCCGCTTGTACTCGGTCGCCCACCTGCACTGCAAGTTTGGGAACCAAGCCCACGTAGTCGTCGGGGACAATCGCGTAGGTCTTGCCTAGACCAGTCGAGGCCAGATATATCTCTGGTGCTTTGCCCTTTAGATTGAGTGTGAGGCCCTTCTTTATTGAAATTACATTTGCCATAACACTGTTTGAACGTTTTGTTTGTGAAAATAATGCCCACAAAAATACATAATTTCTTCCTATCTATCCCCAATAATAATGACTTGCACTAACCACTCATTCTACAGCGCAATAAAAAACTTACCCGAAGAGAGTGTTTTTCTCATTTCCCTATCTAGAGCTCCGTTTGTTGGGCATCGGGGTGTGCTAGTCGATTGATTGATGTCTCTTCGGCAAAGGCTGGAGAGAACATGCTCTAGTATCTGACCTAAGCCGACGACGAAGCCCCTGCGAAGACAATATCGCAAGTAACTTGAGCAGTCTGCATATTTCGACACACTGCAGTATAGGATATGATGGGTTTAGTACTTGAAGAAACACACGACCCCATAGAGGGAGCCTACAACGATGAGCCTTTTTTCTGGATGGTGCGCAATGCTATTGACATAGCTAAGCTTACCCCTGTGCACAAAAGAACTTACCATCTTGAGCGTTTTCATATCCCAGATCTCTACCGAGCGACCATTAACCGTTCCCCAGAGCAGGTAGCCTCCGTCTAGGTACTTAATTGTTTCGAAGTTAATGTTGTCTGTGCTAAACTCTGCCTGAGGTCGGGCACGCTCGCCATCTGCCATGTAATCGGCATTTTTGTAGAGCCGGTAGTAACAGAACCTCCCCTCCTCCAGTAACCAATCCTCGTCGGGGCTTAGAGCCAGAGATGGACGACAGTTGCTGTCCTCCGAGAAGTACACCTTCTTGGTCGTGTAGTCTTTGAGGTCTATCTGTAGCGTATAGTTGCGACACATCATTATCTGCAAGTGACTATTGGTGAAGCGATAGAAGCGGAAAGGATATACTCCAGCTCCTTTGCTTACCGTATGCAGATGCTCCGAAGTACCCGTCGTATGATTGTAGTAGTAGGCATCGATTTCATCGGAGTAGAAGATGATGTTATTGTCTAGTGGATTGTAGGCAGCTTTGTAGTATTCTCCCTCCAGGACGAGCTTGATCTCCCCTGTCTTGATATTCATTTGCTTGATGCCGTAGGAGTCTACAATGAGCAGCGTATCCTCGTCCTCGCCGAAGCATATATCTCGGCAGGTAATGTTGTATTCTGCGATTTGGGACAGTTTAGAAGTGTCCCAGAGGACGAGCTTCCTGACCTTGCGTTCTGTCTTGTAGTCCTGCCCGAAGTAGGTAGCTGCTACATTGCCCGACTTATTTAGGACAACAAGGTCCACATCCCCCTCCGACTTGTGATGTTTGATTAGGCGTAGACTAGGGGTGGTCGCCATCCTCACCTGCCCGACCGTGGTTGTCTTTTTCTTTTGAGCCTCCACTCGAGCAATTTTGGAGGCTAAGCATGGGCTAGCACTGGTAAGGAGCACTGTAATCCAGAGTGCAATACTTCTCTTTGTCATAGTTTTCTCGTTGCAATAATCCATGTGTGATGTGTAGTAAAAAAGTTGACAGAGGATGGAGCAATATCCCCTGCCAACTTTTTCAGCACACATCACTTCTCTCGAATGAAAATATTGATGGGCGTACCGCTGAAGTTCCAGTTCTCACGGATACGATTCTCTAGGAAACGGCGGTAAGGCTCTTTGACCCACTGGGGGAGATTGCAGAAGAAAGCAAAGCTAGGGACTGCCGTCGGGAGCTGCATCACATACTTAATCTTGATATACTTACCTTTGGTGGCAGGAGGAGGTGTCGCCTCGATGATGGGGAGCATCACCTCATTGAGCTTACTCGTAGGGATACGCGTACTGCGACGTTGATATACATCCTGCACCGTCTCAAGCACCTTGAAAATACGCTGCTTGGTCAATGCCGAAATGAAGATAATCGGAAAGTCCGTAAAGGGAGCCAAGCGAGAGCGAATGGCATCCTCGAAGGTTTTGATTACTTTCTGGCTCTTGTCCTCAACCAAATCCCACTTATTGACGCAAACCACCAAACCCTTGCTATTCTTCTGTATGAGAGAGAAGATATTGAGATCCTGGCTCTCGATGCCCCGAGTAGCGTCGAGCATCAGAATGCATACGTCGCTATTCTCAATGGCTCGTATCGAGCGAATGACTGAGTAGTACTCGAGGTCCTCATTTACCTTGCCACGCTTACGAATGCCAGCCGTATCGACCAGGTAGAAGTTCATCCCAAACTTGTCGTAGTGCGTATAGATAGAGTCGCGTGTGGTACCGGCTCTGTCCGTCACGATATTACGATCCTCACCGATGAAGGCATTCACGAGCGAGCTCTTGCCTGCATTAGGTCTACCAACGATAGCGATACGAGGGCAATCAAACTCTGCCTCCGCCTCCGTCTCCTCGGGTAATACCTTCACGATCTCATCAAGCAAATCACCCGTACCACTCCCATTAATCGCTGAGATGCAAATCGGATCGCCTAGACCGAAGCTGTAGAACTCGGCAGCAGCATAGTGCTGATTGAAGTTGTCCGCTTTATTCGCCACAAGTAGTACCGGCTTCTTCGTGCGGCGGAGCTTAGCGGCAACCTCATCATCTAGATCGGTCGCTCCATTATCCACATCCACGACGAATAGGATTACATCGGCCTCCTGCATCGCCACCTCTACTTGCTTATTGATCTCCTCCTCGAAGACATCTTCGCTACCTACGACCCAGCCACCAGTATCGACGATAGAGAACTCCTTGTCGAGCCAAAGTACACGACCGTACTGTCTGTCTCGGGTAGTACCAGCCTCTTCGTTGACGATGGCTTGGCGAGACTGCGTGAGACGATTAAAAAGGGTAGACTTCCCCACGTTGGGGCGTCCGACTATTGCCACTAAATTACTCATATTCGTTGCTTATAATAATGTTACATCCTCTCGGACTAATCAAGTTGATAACCATAGCGACGCAGCAGATTGTCTCGGTTGCGCCAGTCTTTCTCAACCTTGACAAAGATCTCGAGGAAAACTTTTTTATTAAAAAAGCGCTCCATATCCTTGCGTGCCATCGTACCGACACGCTTGAGTGCTACTCCCTTAGGACCAATGATAATACCCTTCTGGCTCTCGCGCTCTGTGATGATGAGGCACTGAATGTGGATACGATCAACTTCTTCCTTAAACTGCTCCACAACGACCTCCACGGCATAGGGGATTTCCTTCTGATAGTACAGCAAGATCTTCTCGCGAATCATCTCGGTGACGAAGAAGCGCGCAGGGCGATCGGTAAGGGCATCCTTGTCGAAGTAGGGCGGCGACTCAGGGATTAGGCTCTCGATACGCCTACGCAGAGGCTCTACGTTGAACCGATTGAGTGCCGATATAGGCACAATTTCTGCCTCTGGCAGGCGTTCGTGCCAGAGCTCCACAAGCCTCTCGAGCTCAGCCTGATTGCTGAGGTCGAGCTTATTGATGACCACAATGAGCGGACAGCTCACGCTACGCACCCGAGCAAGAAAATCTTCGTTCTTCTCTGCGGACTCAACCGTATCGGTCACATAGAGAAGCACGTCGGCATCCCCTAGGGCAGACTCACTAAACTCGAGCATGCTCTGCTGGAGCTTATAGTTGGGCCTCAAGACACCTGGAGTATCGCTGTAGACAATCTGCATCTCGGGCGTATTGACAATTCCAAGAATACGGTGGCGCGTGGTCTGAGCCTTGCTTGTGATGATGGATACTCGCTCGCCCACTAGTAGGTTCATTAGAGTTGATTTACCAACATTGGGATTACCTACTATATTGACGAAGCCCGAGCGATGCGTAGCTACTATTTCTGTCATAAAAACTAATTGTGGTGAGATACGAGCGCCCAATTCTGTAACATCTGATAGCGCCCGACAAGATACACTTGAGTACAAAGATACGCAAATCCAGTAGCATTGCCCTTTTCGTGAGCTTAGATGCTGATTCTCCCTTCCATCGTTACAGCGGATTATGCTATCGGACACCCGATGAATTTTACTGAATGGCAGGTATTTGGGGAATCACTCCGAAAAAGAGAACTTACACCCTCATGTTACCAGAGCTTGAATGGAAATACGAGTGAACTCAAATGTTTTATCAGACAGCAATAAGTTATTTTGCTTTCATGCAGGCAAAGGACAAGGAAGCCCGCCATCCGCAGAATCTTCTTGCACTTTGGACACATGTCTCCTAGCTAAATCCTCGAACTCCGATGTTAACGCGTCGACTCTCTGGCCACTAGTCTAGTTCAAACTAGTTAACTTAACGACAGACGTTCCCACAGAGGACGTGGGATTAGCCGCCATAGACCTACAATGAGGCGGTATCGCCAGTCTATAATGCGCATAGTCTTTTGGCAATCTATGGCTCTGGCAATCTTCCGAGCCGTCGCATCAGCCTCCATAAGTAGGGGATAGTTGGTACCCGAGAGGAGAGCCGTACGCACAAATCCGGGACGAATATCAGTAATATAGAGATTATCTAGGTGCCGAATAGCAATCAGCTGACGAAGAGCCTGCAGGTAAGAAGCCTGATAAGCCTTGGAGGCGGAGTAGGCTGGCGAAGCCCCTAGACCACGAGTGCCTGCAATAGAACTGATGGCTACTAGATGCCCCGAGCCATGATTCGAGAAGAAGCCAAAAGCCCAGTCAATACACCGAGTGAAACCCTCGACATTGACCGAGGTAATCTTGAGCTCGATAGTTGGATCGAGAGGCGTATTCTGCCACCCAACGCCAGAGCTATGTAGATAGATATCCATTCCGCCCAAGCGAGAGGTCAGATCCTCGAGGCGCTTGGGGGCATCGGTGTCGGTTACGTCTATCTCGGCGATCTCCACGCGCTCTGGAGCAAGGGTCTTGAGCTGCTCTAGCAGGATACGCCTACGAGCTGCCAGACCAACGCGATAACCTCGAGCTATATAGATACGTGCTAGCTCCATGCCGATGCCAGAGCTAGCGCCCATGATGACGATACGTTTGAGCATATTACTTGACTGAGAGATCAATGAGCATTAATTATTGCGTATGGCGAAGCCTAGTGCTCTAAGCCTAGAAGCAATGTCTTCGCTAGGAGGAGCAAGCACCGTGTAGGCCTGCATCTCTCTCGGATAATCGTAGTGCTTACGCAGATATTCGAAGCGGCTAGGTTCTGTGCGGAACTTACGATCGATATGTATAGGATCGAAACTATGTAGCATGGCTCGTCTGAGGCATTCGCTCTCGGGGATATCTGTAGCATCAAGGAGCGGATGCTCTGGAGCAGGGACGGCATCTGGATCAAACAATCCCTCACCAGGTTGCCCATAATACTGTGCCACAGCCTGTAGAGACATACGTGCACCCTTAAATTTACCGTCCGCCGAGAACCCTGCTATATGGGGCGTGGCAATATCAGCCAAGGCGAGTAGGTCTAGAGACACTTGTGGTTCGCCCTCCCAGCAGTCGATGATGAGCCGAGAGATGACTCCTTGTTTCTTGCCCCTAATAAGACTCTCGGTATGTGTAACGGCACCACGACAAGCATTGATGAGGATAGGATTGCGACGGCACTGCGCTACAAAGTGGTCATCAACCATGCCACATGTTGGATAGCGTCCATCTAGAGTCAATGGGACATGTAGGGTAATAATATCCGCCTCGTGTTGGATTTGCTCAAGGGAGCAGAAGGCCTCGTCCCCCTCCTCCTCGGCTCTTGGAGGATCATAGAGCAAAGGCTTTAGCCCCATGGACAAAGAGAGGCGTAGCACCTCGCGCCCGACATGACCCACGCCTACGATGCCGATTGTCTTACCCTCAAGTGGCTCTCCTGCCTCTAGCGAGAGTCTACTTAGGGAGGACATGACGTACTGTGCGACAGCCGTTGCGTTGCACCCAGGGGAGTTGACCCAAGTAATCCCGGCCGAGCGACAGTACTCGGCATCAATATGATCGGCACCTGCCGTAGCGGTAGCGATGAAGCGAATGGGCGTTCCTGCTAGCAGATCGCTATCACAACGCGTGATGCTGCGCACAATAAGGGCATCAGCTTGAGCTAGGCTATGCGCCGAGAAATCTGCATTATCTAGGTAAGTTACCTCCCCGATACATTCGGCTACACCTCTGAGGTAGGGGATGGAGCTCTCAATGACCAAACGTAATTTCATTGTTGTATGATTATAATGAAGAAGAGGCCATGTCGAAATCTTTATTTCGGCACAGCCTCTCGTTGGTTCATAAGTATAAGCAAATTGCTGATTTCTAGGGAATCCGCAAGACCGACTAGTTTACCCTAGCTGGCAATCTGCGAATCATGACACATGACTAATCAGTCTTTGCGTCCGCTGTACCTATGCCTGCCCCTGTGGGAAGGCGTCATTGGAGTCTTGAAGCTCCTCTGGGAGTGTAATCGAACCGCACTCCTGCTCGTAGGTGTAAATATTCTGCTGGAGCACGCGTACAAGACGCTTGATATTGTCTGGGGTCATGATGACGCGGCTGTGCACCTTCGCCGACTGCTTCCCAGGAAGTAGGCGAACGAAATCTAGCACAAACTCACTCTGTGAGTGCATCACCACTGCTAGGTTGCTGTAGACCCCATTTGAGATCTCGTCTGGGAGTTCAATGTTGAAGGGTTGACTCTGATCTTCCTGCTGTTGCATTGCTTCTATTTGTTACTAAAGTACGTGAATAAATAAATTGTTTACTGCACCCAAAGATATACAAAATACCCCTATCCAATGGCATCCCCAAGCAAGATTGACGCAAGTGCAGGTTCAAGCATCAAGTCCAGAATTGGTGGGCTATTGCGTTGAAGGTTACTCAAACTACACCCCTAAAAATACTTTTCACCATAGAACCTAGTTCAGAGAGAGCAATGTAGTACTAGGAATAACTAGTTAGGAGAGCAAACTTAGGGTTCGACTAGAAGATAAATCGGGAGAGAATACCGAGAAGGCCGCTTGATACCCCTCGGCAATGCGCCCCAACTCGCTCTCTAGCCCAATAGCCCGTGCAACGCGTCTGGTCGCCATATCAACAGCCTCGGCAAACGTAGCATCTAGGTAGAGCATAGCATTGCCCACAGCTTCGGGCATCGAAATGGCAGAGCCCGCTAGATTGCCATCAGGATTGACGTAATAGCCGTCTGGGGTTAGGATGGCATGCAGACCTTCCCAAGCCATCTCTTTCATTCTTCGACCCAGTACAGCAGCGTCGGTGAGCAAGATGAAGTGCTCTTCCTTGAGCCTGTAAGCCAAACGAGCCGCAGCCGGATGGCAGTGTCTGCCGTCTAGAATAACGGGGGTATAGACCTCTGGGTGCTCAAGCGAAGCTCCGACAAGTCCAGGCGAACGATGTGTAAAAGCAGACATAGCATTATAGAGGTGCGTGACAATATGCACACCTCTATCGAATAGCGCCATCGCTTGGTCATAGGTAGCCTCCGAGTGGCCGAGAGAGACTTGTATACCAGAGCCTAGGACCAAATCAATAGCTTCGGTAGACCAAATCTCGGGGGCAAGCGTAATCATGCGAACCACTCCTCGTCCGTACTCAATCAGATCCCTTAGAGTATCTAGAGTCGGCGAACAAATCACTTGAGCATTGTGAGCCCCCTTGCGAATCGGATTGAGGAAAGGCCCCTCCAGATGCATGCCCAGCAGGTGAGGGTTGCTCTGCATAGCTATCCTCACTGCATCAATGGCTGTAAAAATCGTCTCTATAGGAGAAGAAATCAGCGTGATGTAAAAGAAAGGGGTAGCATGCTCGAGGCAAGCCTCTGTAACCTCTGCGATTGTCTCTGCATCGGGCGTAAGCGAAAAGTATTTGGTATATCCACCATTAATCTGAATATCGATAAGACCAGGCGTGAGAATCTGCCCCTCTAGGTCTATCACACGGCCATATTCTGCCGATTCACCAGCTCCTACCGAATGGATCCGTCCATTTTCCACAACCAATTCATTTTCAAACAACTCCCTCCCATCACTGATAAGAAGAGCATTCTTGATGAGTATTTGATTCGCCACTATATTCCTAAGTTTTAGTTCGAGTAATCCAATAGATATTGTGCCATGCGCTCTATCGTCGCATCCTTAATCAAGACCTTACCTCCCCGCTCAAGAAGATACATCGTCGGGCTAGCCTTGATGTCGTAGAGCTGCTCCGAAACTACCTTATCCTGGGCGTCATATCCTACCTCGTAGTAGTTGGGCAGCTTCGAAGCAGCCTGTACAAACTGCTCCTGCGTACTCTGTAGATAAATTACCAGCACCCCCAAGCGCCCTGAGTTAATGCTCTCGGCAATAATAGGTGTTTTCTGTAGCTCCTCTAGGGTGCGGCTACATGTCGGGCAATCGGGCGTAGCGAAGACTAGAAGTGTACGTGTGGCCTTCTGATGCTTGAGGTGTCTCTGCGTCTGCTCCACAGTCGTGTAAATGAAATCCGTCGCCTGAGAACCCACACTATTCTTATCTATGAGCTCCAGAACTAGGCGTGCCTGCTCTTGATAAGCTGCCTCCACCTTGGGCGATCGAATAGCCCACTTGAGGATGGTGCGATAGTGCGCCTCCGACATAATGGGGGAATTGGCCTCATAGAGCATCATGCGATACATCGAGAGAGCAAAGATAAGCATACTCCCCTCACTCCTATCTAGAGGTCGAAGCAAGGCCTCCTCTACACGGTCGGCTGGGAAACTCGTGAGCAAGCCGCAGTAGTCGGCGAAAGCAAACTCCATAGCCGGGTGCTTGATGAGTGCCGTGTCGGCAAAATCCATCTTATCCCAGAAGTGGTTGAGTACATACTCGGCTCGCTCCTCTGGGGTCTGCAGATGCAATGGTGGGGTAGGCCGATCTAGAGGCTCTGGCTCCTGTGGGTGCCGAGCTGAGGCGACAGAGGCATCTCTAGAGGAATCGGACGTCTGCTCTGCTGTACGTGTAGCACAAGAGAGAGTTCCCAAAACCATAAGCATGGTAGAGAGACACGTAGCTAAGGGCTTAATCATCTTGATGAGCATCAATAAAACAAGAGGGCGTGTCGAAGTTATCTCTCGGCACACCCTCTTTATTGTATAATGTATAGTCGGTCTAGCCAGCAAATACTAGCCCTACCGCTAGGCTAGACAGTGCTACTTGAGCGTACCGTTCTGTGCCGCCTCGATCATTTCTTGGCTTGGTAAGATATACACCTCTACACGGCGGTTTTCCTTACGTCCCTCAGCTGTAGTGTTATCTGCAATAGGCTCGTGGCTACCCTTCCCGAGGAAGCTCATGCGCTTAGCATCTACACCTTGGCTGGCTAGGTAGTTGTACACGCTCTTGGCACGGTTTACAGAGAGAGGATCGTTGATGCGATCGGTACCAGTGTTGTCGGTGTGCCCGATGATCTGGATATTGGTTAGACCATTGGTCTTGGCGTTGTCAGCAAAAGCCTTGAGCGATGCGATTGACTTCTGAGATAGATTGGCAGAGCTTGTTGCAAATAGGATACCACTATCAAACGTCACGCGAATAGCCTGCCCGTCGTTTACACTCTCAATCTTAGCCCCTTCTACAGCCTCCTCTAGCTCCTTCTTCTGCTTGTCCATCTTATTGCCGATAAGAGCACCTGCTGCACCGCCTACTACTGCACCGATAGCAGCACCTAGGCCAGTATTGCCAGCTACGTTACCGATACCAGCACCTAGAGCGGCACCTGCAGCCGTTCCGATTCCTCCCCCTTTGATGGCATTGCTTAGTCCACAAGAGGTAAATAGGAAAGACCCTGATAGCAGAGCAACTGCGATTGTTTTCTTAGTCATTTTCTTTTCTTCTTAATTAATTTATTCTACATATATCTCAATCCTCTACGAATCACCTCGTCCTCCGAAGTACTTCATAAACTGGATACGCTCAAACACATTAACATCTTCGGGGGTAGCACCGTTTAGTCTTGCCCTAAATTCTTCTATACTCCTGTAACCACGCTTATCCATCCACATGCCCAGGGCTACTAGCGCATTAGAGATAGCCGAGGGACCTTCCTTATAGAGTGCCGTACACATCTGCACCGAGCCAGCGCCAGCCAGCATGCTCTTGGTTACCTCCTGCCAGGTATAGATACCAGTAGAAGCACTGATCTCAACCTGTGGCACAAGCGAGCTTACCAAGGCTGTAAAGCGTAGCGTATCGGTGAAGTCGCCCACATGCGTGAAGACATCACCACTGCGTAGCTCCTCGGTATTGAGGTCTATATCGGACTGATAGCTGCGATTGAATAGTGTCACAGCGTTAGCCCCAGAGGCTCGTAGCTTATCCACTAGAGCCGGCAGAGCGGTATGGTAGCGCGATAGCTTGACAATAATCGGGATGCTGAGCCTAGAGCGTAGACTAGAGACAATATCGCAGTAGCTCTGCTCGGAGGCCATGGGATCGAAGTATAGATCCGTCTCTAGACGCATGATGTTTACCTCGAGGGCATCTGCTCCAGCCTCTTGAATGCGTGTAGCAAAGTCTACCCAGCTATCTGCTCTAAGGCAGTTGATGCTGGCAATAACGGGGATATTGAGTTCACGTTTGTAGCGGCTAATCTGCTCTAAATAGCGGCCTACCTCCTCGGCACGAACATAGTGAGCGATATACTCGGAGGCCTCGGTATAGTCGTTGTACTGCTCCATGGATTGAGCCTCGGCTTCGATCTGCTCCTCGAATAGCGATTTAAGGATCACAGCGCCAGCACCCGCCTCGGCGAATGCCTTTACTTTGTCGAGGTTGCGCGTCAGCCCCGAGCTTCCGATGATGATAGGGCTCTGCAGATGTAACCCTACAAATGATGTACTGATGTCTGCCATGACAGTGTATATATGTTATTAAGTTCTGGTTCGGTGCGTTCGTAGCCTCTAGGGCTTATACGCTCGCCTTCGAGGCCATAACTTGCTTACTTATCGCTTTATCGGGACAAAGTTAGTATTAAAATTTGTATATCCATAGCCTTTCTCTCAAGAGTTACACAGAGTTTCTGAGCCATCACCACACAAGTATAGTTGTGTAACTTTCCTGAAGGAAAAAATCTACTCGTATATTCCTAGAAGTACGCAAAGGGCGGCATGTCGAAACCTCAATATCGACATACCGCCCTCTAGGGTCAATGATCAATAGGCAGTTAGTCCATATTGCCGCGAATGATTCCTCTACTAGAGGCTCGGATGAATCCAAGAATCTCTTCGCGCTCGGGGCACTCTGCGATCTCCTTCTCTACAGTCGCTAGAGCTTCTGTATTATTGAGACCACGCTGATAAATCGTACGATAAATATCGTTGATGCAATGAATCTGATCGTTGCTCATGCCACGACGGCGAAGCCCAACGATATTGATGCCGCAGTAGCTGAGCGGTTCGCGGCCGACCAGCGTGTAGGGAGGAATATCCTTATTCACACGAGAGCCACCTTGGATCATCACATGACGACCGATGCGCACAAACTGATGAACCAGCGTACCGCCACTTGCGATCGCATAGTCGTCGATCTCCACCTCGCCTGCTAGCTGCGTGGCATTGCCAATGATGATGTTGTCGCCAAGGACACAATCATGCGCCACGTGGCTATAAGCCATGAGCAAACAATTCTTACCCACTACCGTCTTACCACGAGAAACTGTCCCACGGTTGACCGTAACGCATTCACGGATGCGAGTACCATCGCCAATAATGGCGATGCTATCCTCACCATTGTACTTGAGATCCTGTGGAATACCAGCAATCACCGCACCTGGATGTATCTCGCAGTTCTTGCCGATACGTGCACCAGAGTGGATAATAGCCCCAGAGTGAATAATCGTCCCCTCGCCAATCTCTGTATTAGCCTCTATCACGGCGAAAGGGTATACCTGAACGCCTTCGGCTAGCCTTGCCTCTGGATGGACGGATGCCAGAGGGCTAATAAGTGCATTTGTCATACTAGGAACTACTTATTCTTGACAATCTGAGCCATAAACTCAGCCTCACAAACTAGGGTATCGCCTACGAACGCAAGACCACGCATATTGGCCATACCACGACGAAGCTCTGTGATGAGGCGCAGCTTGAAGACGAGTGTATCGCCTGGGACAACCTTCTGGCGGAACTTCACATTGTCGATCTTGAGGAAGTAGGTCGAGTAGCGATCTGGATCATCTAGTCCATTAAGCACGAGCAGTCCGCCGACCTGTGCCATAGCCTCTACTTGTAGAACTCCGGGCATAACAGGCTCTGCGGGGAAGTGTCCTTGGAAGAACTCCTCATTGGCCGTCAGATTCTTTACCCCAACGATGTAGTCACGACCAACCTCGATAATCTTATCGACCATTAAGAATGGATAGCGATGAGGGAGTAGCTCCTTGATGCGATTAACGTCCATCACAGGCGCGCGATTGGGGTCGTACGAGGGTGCTTGTGATTCGTTTTGCTTGATATCCTTACGAATCTTCTGCCCCATCTCGTTGTTGATCTTATGCCCCGGACAGGTAGCGATGATACGTCCGCGGATTGGGCGACCTATGAGCGACAGGTCTCCAAGCACATCTAGTAGCTTATGACGCGCAGGTTCGTTGGGGTAGATGATAGGTGCATTGTTGATATAGCCAAGCTCTGGAGCGATTTTCCGCTCCACCCCCATCAACTGGCATAGCTTATCCAGCTCCTCTTGGGGCAATAGATGGTCATAGATTACGAGGGCATTATCTAGGTCCCCGCCCTTGATGAGGTTACCAGCCATCAAAGCTTCGATTTCCCTAACGAAAACGAAGGTGCGCGAGGCTGCGATCTGAGTGGCAAAGTCCTTGAGGCTATCTAGAGAGGCATACTGATTGCTCAATACCTGCGAGTCAAAGTGAATATGCACATCAACACCAAACTCCGAGTCTGGGAGCAGAAGCAGCCGAGAGCGACCATCTGCCGATCTTACCTCTTGGCGCTGCTTGACTATATAGTACTCACGATCGGCCTCTTGCTCTACCAACCCTACACGCTCAATCTCCTGAACATAGCGTATAGCACTACCATCCAAGATGGGGAACTCTGGAGCATTTACCTCGATTAGGCAGTTATCCACACCTAGAGCGTAGAGAGCAGCCATAGCGTGCTCGATTGTGCTCACGCTAGCCTCTCCTTTTTTGAGAACAGTGCCACGCTCAGTCCCCTTGACGAACTCAGATAGTGCTGGGATCTCTGGGCTATCCTCTAGGTCAACACGGCGAATCACACGCCCTGTGTTGATCTCTGCAGGCTTGAAGGTAATCTCGATATTGAGGCCTGTGTGCAGCCCCTTACCCGAGAGCGAGAAGCTACCTGCGAGGGTTTTCTGTTTTTCCATATTATTCTTTGAGTTTGATTATTTCTATTTCTTTCTCTAGTTTGCCGAGTCGGCGGTACATATCGGGGAGCTTGGGAATAATGACGAAGCTACGCATGGCATCGCCTAGCTCCATAGCAGGCGAACCGAAGATGGATCGGTCGCTCTTGATATCACCCAGAACACCCGTCTGTCCACCAAGCTGTACCCTATCGCCAATAGATAGATGCCCGGCAATGCCAGCCTGACCGCCCGCTTGGCACCATGAGCCAATGGTAGACGAACCAGCCATACCCACTTGAGAGGCCAGTACCGTATGTTCCCCGACCTGACAGTTGTGCGCAATCTGCACTAGGTTATCGAGTTTGGCTCCACGCTTGATGATGGTGCTACCCATAGCAGCTCTGTCGATACAGGTATTGGCGCCAATCTCTACATCGTCCTCTAGGATAACGTTGCCTAGCTGTGGTATCTTGTGATAGCCGTCGAGCTGAGGCGCAAAACCAAATCCGTCTGCTCCGACGACAGCTCCAGCATGAATGATGCAGCGCTCCCCTATCACCACGCCATGATATATGGTGGCATTGGGATACACGACTGTGCCGGCACCTACTTTTGTGCCTTCGCCTATGAAGGTGTTGGGATAGATCTGGCATCCCTCCCCTAGCACGACACCAGCCTCGACGATGGCATTCGCGCCAATGTAGCAATCTGCTCCTACCTGTGCGTGCTCTGCCACGACAGCCCTAGGATCTACCCCACGGCGACGAGGTCGCAGTTGGCTCTCGGCAAACTGCATCAGTTGGGCCAGGGCCGCGTAAGGATCGGTTACACGAATTAAAGAAGCCTGAATAGGCTGCTCGGGCGAGAAGTCATTGCTCACCAAGACTGCCGAGGCTCTCGTCGTGTAGATAAAAGGCCTGTATTTGTCATTGGCAAGGAAGGTCAATTCTCCCTCTTGTGCTGTCTCAATTTTACCAAAACTACTGACTACTCTATCCGCATCTCCCTCGACTCGAGCATCTAGCATCTGTGCTATCTGCTGGACTCTGAACTCTAGCTTGTGCGTCATAGTCTCGCCAATTAAGCCTCAACGAGCTTATGCTTGATGAGGATCTCGGTCATCTGTCGGCGTAGCTTCTCGGCTTCCTCCGCTGCACGAGAGGCGAATGCCTCGGTATTGTCGGCAAAAATGATGCTACGCGAAGCGTTGACAAGTAGACCACACTGGCTATTAATCCCAAACTCGGCAACCTCCTCGAGGCTGCCATTCTGCGAACCGACACCAGGGACAAGAAGAAAGTGATTGGGGACAATCAGGCGAATGCGCTCTAGCATCTGTGCCTTAGTCGCTCCCACCACATACATCAGCTGATCGGCATCGCCCCAAGTTCGGCTACGGCGTAGTACACGCTCGAAGAGGTACTCGCCCGATTCATCCTTCATCATCTGGAAGTCTTCGCTCCCCTCGTTGGAGGTCAGGGCGAGCAAGATCGTCCACTTGCCAGGATACTTGAGCGTAGGGCGCACGCTATCCTCCCCCATATAGGGCGAGACCGTGAGCGCGTCCACGCGCAGATGCTCAAAGAAGCTGCGCGCATACATATCGCCCGTGTTGCCAATATCGCCTCGCTTGGCATCGGCGATGATAAACTGGTCGGGGTAATTCTTTTGGATATACTGCACCGTCTTCTCAAAAGACTGAATGCCAAACGAACCCATGCTCTCGTAGAAAGCCAAATTGGGCTTATAGGCTACGCAGAGGTGAGCCGTAGCGTCTATGATACGCTTATTGAAAGCAAAAATCGGATCATCGTCCTCGAGCAGGTGCTGAGGAATTTTGCGAATATCTGTATCGAGCCCTATACACAGGAAAGAGCGCTTGCGCTGGATGTTCTCAAATAATTGTTCTCTTGTCATACGAATAATCGGTGTTATAGAGCTGCCTCCTTCATGCGCTCGATGTTCTCGGCGATGATCAGTTCGTCAATGATTGGCTGAACTTCTCCATTCATGATGGCAGCTAGGTTATAGAGTGTTAGGTTAATACGATGATCTGTCACACGTCCCTGTGGATAGTTGTAGGTACGGATCTTGGCAGATCGGTCGCCCGTAGAGACCATAGTCTTACGCTTGGCTGCAATAGCCTCATTGTGCTTAGTTACCTCCATGTCATAGAGCTTGGTACGGAGCATCTGCATCGCTAGCTCTCTATTGGCTAGCTGCGTACGTGCCTGCTGGCAGACTACTACAATCCCCGTGGGCTTGTGAGTAAGCTGCACCTTGGTCTCCACCTTATTGACGTTCTGACCTCCTGCTCCACCCGAGCGAGCCGTGTGGAACTCAATATCGGCAGGGTTAAGCACGACGTCTACTTCCTCGGCCTCTGGCAGTACTGCCACCGATGCAGCTGAGGTATGCACACGCCCCTGAGTCTCGGTAGCGGGGACACGCTGCACGCGGTGCACGCCACTCTCGTACTTGAGCACGCCATACACACCTTCGCCCGTGATGGTAAACACAATTTCCTTGTATCCACCAGCCGTCCCCTCCGACATGCTCGTCACTTCGGTGCGCCAGCCACGACTCTCGCAGTAGCGCACATACATCTTGTATAGGTCGCCAGCGAAGATAGCGGCCTCGTCGCCACCAGTACCGCCACGGATCTCCATGACGACGTTCTTCTCGTCCTCTGGGTCTGCGGGGATAAGTAGCAGCTTGATTTCTTCCTCGAGCGATGGGATCCGCTCCTCGGCCTCCTGCATCATCTCACGAGCCATAGCTCTTAGTTCTTGGTCGCTCTCTGTCTCGAGCGTCTCGCGTCCCTCTTGGATATTGCCCAGTAGGTTGCGGTATTCTTTGCCTTTCTCCAAGATGCGCTCTAGATCACGATACTCCTTGCTGAGCTTCATGAAACGCTTCTGGTCGGCGATAATATCGGGTGCAGTGATCAGGGTGGAGACTTCTTCGAAGCGAACCTCCAGTCCCTCTATCCTGCTTAGCAAATCATTGTCTGTTGCCATTTATCTTATTTAAATCGTATTTCTTTGATCAGTGAGCCCTCTGTCTCGGGCGGCGCATTACCTCCACGCCCCAGAGCAAGGCGTTTAGTAGCAAAATCAATCCGCAGCAGAGTGGCCAGAGCGCACTTGCCCAACCTGTGAAGACAGCCCAGGACGGGTCGACAGAGATTGGCAAGGCGTAGTACACTAGGGCAGAGCCTACACAGAGGAGCAGCACGATGGAGATGTACTGCCCTAGGCGGGGGAGCTTCCTCAAGGCACAGAGCAGGGAGTCGTCACTTGGGCAGAAAGCCCTATACACCATATAGGAGACTGCCAAGAGCATCAAAAATGCCCCGATAATATCCCCTGCGACGGGGGAGTAACGATAGAGCATCGTCTGCCCTAGTACGAATAGTAGTAGAGCCACTAGCAGTAGCTTCTCCAAGAGTCTGACTTTCATCGCGTGACCAAATTATATGATGAATAATAACGTCCTCAACCTCTCTACCAAGCCTAGTACTCTAGGGCGCCGTAGGGCGAGCGAATGAGCAGGCTATTAGTCTCGGCATCCTCTACGCGCCCGATGATCTGTGCTGGCACACTGAAGCTCTCGCTGATGGCGATGATGCGCTCTGCATCCTCGGGCGAAACATACAGCTCCATGCGGTGCCCCATATTGAAGACCTTGTACATCTCCTTGGCAGGGGTACCGCTCTCCTTGTGAATCAAGTCGAAAAGCGGTGGTACGGGGAATAGATTATCCTTGATGACGCGCTTGTTCTTGACGAAGTGCATCACCTTGGTCTGAGCTCCACCAGAGCAGTGAACCATACCATGTATGCGAGGGCGCATCTCATCAAGGATCTTCTTGATGATAGGCGCATAGGTGCGCGTAGGCGACAGGATGAGGCGACCAGCATCTAGCGGTGCCCCCTCTACGGGCGAAGTCAAAGCTCGGCTACCACTATAGACGAGCTCCTCTGGCACGGCTGCATCATAGCTCTCGGGATATTTGCTCGCCAGTGCATGCTCCAGCACATCGTGGCGTGCCGAGGTGAGGCCATTGCTGCCCATACCACCGTTGTACTCGCGCTCGTAGCTAGCTTGGCCGTATGAGGCTAGGCCTACAATCACGTCTCCACCTTGAATGTTGGCATTGTCGATGACTTCGCTGCGCTTCATACGGCAGGTAACCGTACTATCAACAATAATAGTGCGCACTAGGTCGCCCACGTCGGCAGTCTCGCCTCCAGTGGAGTAGGCACGTACGCCCTGCTCTCTAAGCTCGGCGAGTAGCTCCTCGGTACCATTGATAATAGCGGAGATTACTTCGCCGGGGATTAGGTGCTTGTTGCGACCGATAGTCGAGGAGACTAGGATATTGTCGGTAGCACCTACGCAGAGCAGGTCATCGATATTCATGATGAGGGCATCTTGGGCGATTCCGCGCCAGACGGATAGATCCCCTGTCTCACGCCAATACATGTAGGCGAGCGAGCTCTTGGTACCTGCCCCGTCGGCATGCATGATGTTGCAGTACTCGGGATCTCCGCCGAGGATATCGGGGATAATCTTGCAGAATGCAGAGGGATAGAGCCCCTTGTCTACATTTTTGATAGCGTTGTGCACATCCTCCTTGGAGGCTGAGACGCCACGCTGCATATATCTTTCGTTCATAGAGTCTTTTACCCTTACTTAATTTGCGATTGATGTATGATACCTGCGCTCCGTACTCCTGCTCTCTATCTATAGCAAGCGACCGAAATCGTTATGGCCTAGCGATAGGCTCCAGTATCCTAGTTTTGCGCAAAAATACAAATAATTAGCCCGCCCCCCAAACTGCTCACAGCTCTGCTCTACTACCCTAGGACGACATCTACAAAAGGGCTATATCCATATAATACGAAGAGGGGCTATGGCAAAATCAAGTTTCGCCATAGCCCCTTTTAGGTGTTTCGGAATGCGCAATGATATAGACAGTGGGCTTACTTCACCACCACCTTGTGCATACGACCAGCGGCATGTAGTACATACATGCCCTTGGGTAGGTTACCTAGATGCATCGTAACGCTATCACCTAGAGAGATGAACGAACGAACAAGCACACCAGAGGCATCGAATAGTCTGACATCACTACCAGCGCTAAGCCCCTCAATCGTCATCACATCTGTCGTTGGGTTGGGATAGATACTCAGATGCTGGGCTTGTATCCCCTCTACCGACTTAGTCTTGATGCCCTCGTATGCAGCAAATTGATAATCCTTATCGATCGAGCGTACCTTCCAGTTCTTGCCCGTTGCAATGGCTACATCTGTGTCTAGGCACTTGTTGAGCTCTGGCTCACCATCGATATTGATGACTACGATGCTTGCTTCGGTAGGAGCGCCATCTTCGTTCTTTCTTTGGAAGACAGGTAGGCTCTTCATCATCTCGGTCATCCCTGCGCCCTTGATCTCGTTATCAAAAACGATAGCATTGAAGAGCTCTGGAGAAGCAAAGTTAACCTGCTTGAGGTAGTTCCCCTGAAGTTGCAGATCTCTCAGCTTGGTGTTTTTACTCAAGTCAATCGAGCGCAATCCACAGTTCACAGCAATCAGCAGCTCGAGATTTGGAGCATGCGTCAGGTCAAGTTTGGACCATTTATTGCCCGAGCAATTAAGCTCACGAAGCTTAACCAGCTTGCTCATATCTGGCATAGCAAGACCTGAGCGCTGGCAGAATAGCGACTCCATATTCACGGCCTTGGAGAGGTCTATGCTATTGGCCAGATTGATCTCTGGGGCACGTAGATGCTTGAGCTTACTCACGTCGCCAAAGACCACTTTGGCCAAATGGGCATTATCTTCGAGGCTTAGTGCCTCCAACTCTGGATTCTTGCTTACATCGACATAGGTAATCTCGGCACTGCTACAGTCGAAACTCTTGACCTTACCTCTGATCACTAAGCTCTGTGAATGAATCTTGTAGTAACGCTTGCCATTGGCAGTAGTGCTGTACTCGCCCCCCTCAACCTCAAACTCCTCGAGCTCATGAGGCACGATGCCTAGAGGTATATAGTTATCCCCCTGTCCGATAGTCAGACGAGTCTTGATGTGTATCTCTTCGTTGGAGATTTGATTGGGCTTGTAGTCATAGCCAGGGTAGTTTTCGTTGTTTGCGTCACGTATGATCCAGTTGATGGCCTTAGCATCGCGTACGTTCTTGGCGCTACACTTATTCTTGTCTTTGGCACTTGGATGCAAATCAACAACGAATAAGAAGCCCTCATCCTCGCCACCAGGCTTGGGCGTTAGCGTCTTGATCAATCGGTCGAAGCCATCAGGCTCGAACTGATTACCCTGCATCTGTACCCACAGGAGATTGGAGCAACCTGTAAGGTCTAGCTCTTTGAGCTGATTGCCAGCAAGAGCAAGTAGATTGAGCTTGCTACAACCCTTAACGTTGATCTCTTTGAGCTGAGCGTTATTGAGGGCTAGTTTCTCTAGCTTGGGGCAAGCCGAGAAGTCTGCCTTATCAATCTGACCTGCCTGCTGAGGCCTGGCCTCCGAGAAGAAAGACTCTAGATTGGGCGCATGCACAATCTCCACTCCAGTAAGCTTGAATGAACTAGCATTGATTTTCGTGATTCTCCCTGTGATGGCTACCTCTGGGTTGAGGAGCTTATACCTTACCTTCTTGACCTGAGCATCTTGGTCATCCTCCAAAATATTGACCTGCTCTAGAGCTAGAGGATCTACCTCGGCACCATAGTTGAGCTCTAGGGTAACGTAAAGACCAGTCTCGTACCCCGATCTGAGGACAATTTTGTCAGACTGTTGTGCCTGAGCCGCAACCACACCTGCTAGTGCGAGGAAGGTAAACAGCATAAACGTAAATAGTTTCTTCATTGTAATGAGTATGTTTAGAGTGAAACGTTCAAAGAGGCTCTATTCCCCGTCCTATCTCCTACATCTCAGTAGCTTGCACCCACAGTGTATGAGTTCGAGCCTCTGCTGAGCAGTCTAGAGGGGGCGACATAGTAAACTCGCCACGGGCAAAGATAGAAAAACTTCTCATTTTTATTTATTCAACCAAGACCACCTCTTATATTAAATTAGATAAAAACAAGAGGCGCAATTATTAAACCTTCACATTTTTCACCGCGACAAATCACAAAAGAGTCGATACATCTCGGATTACATTCCGAAGTATCGACCCTTTTACCTTATTATAATATATGCAGACACCCCACCTCAAGGATTCTGGGGCAGTCCTAGAGATGTCTAACGCAAGCGTAGCACCTCTCCCTCTACGGGCACATAGTCCTCATCCTTGTCATTGAGGTTGTAGAGCGACTTGAGCTTAATACCATAGCGCTGCGAGATGCTATGCATCGAGTCCCCTACCCGCACGATATGGGTAAGGTGCTCGGAGCTGGACTTACGATGTTTATTCTGTAGATATACGACTTCGCCCTCCTGTAGCGGATAGTCTAGAGGCACATCATTGTAGCGAGCGAGCTTTTGGGCGGAGATGCCCATATCCTCAGCTACTTTCTCGAAGCTGTCGCCTTGATCTGCTAGCACATAGACTAGACCATAGCTAATATAGCTTGGGCGCATAGGCTTATCGTAGGTCGTTTCCTTCTTGGCGCGTCTACGAGAGCTAGAGGCTGGGGCATCATCTTGCATCCAAGAGGGCAGTTTGCCTCTATCGAAAGCGTATAGCTCATAGTCGTCGATGATCTTAATCAACTTATTGGCATAGCCCTTGTTCGTGGCATAGCCAGCCTGCTGCAGCCCCTTGGCCCAGCCTTGATAGTCGTCGGAGCGCAGCGTAAAGAGCCGGCGATAGCGGGGAGCCTTGAGAAACTGCGAATGATCCTCATACGACTCCTGCCAGCTACGATAGCTACGGAAACACTCATCGGGCAAATCGTCCGTGCGGAAGGTACGCTTGCCCTGCCACGAACGATGACACTTGATCCCAAAGTGATTGTGATGCTCACGAGCAAGCGAACTCTTACCAGCTCCTGTCTCCAAGAGCCCTTGAGCCATCTTGATGCTAGCAGGTATCTGGTGACGCTCCATCTGTCTAAGCGCCTCGGAGTAGTGCTTGCGCACATACAGCTCGAAGTTGGGATTGCGAACACTCGGCGCAGCACTAGCCACTAGCCCAGTAAGGCCGAGTATCGCGATCGTATAGTAAATCATGTAGGCCAACCGGCCTCCCTTCATCAGATTCATCTCCTTAACCTTTTTCAATCTTATTGCAAAAATACAAAATAATAACATTCAGACTTAAAATGAGTTCACGCAATCTGAATGCATCTTCCAATCAGAACAATCAGCAGAGCCCAAATTATAGCATCACGATTTATATTTTAGCTCAAATTCCAGAATGTTGATCAGAAAAATCCCTCAAGCATGGGCTCAAAATGGCAAACCGCGTATTTGGCCTCTAGGAGGCTCTAGATTGAGCTTGACCTCATTTTGGCACTTAGTCCCAGCCGAATGAAAACGACCACTCAAAACGCGCGTTTTGTATGCACCTAATAGACAGGTAGATAAAAATGGAATTTGGCTCGATTTTATCCGTTCAGTACAATCATTTCAGAATTTCTCTGCACTAATCTTTTTGGATCTGTGTACACATCGTGGCGAATTAGTCCTACAATCCCCAAAAATCTGTGAGAGTTTTTCCGCCAAGACGAAGCAATCGCCCCAAATTGCTCTCTCGGTTCGCCTAAATTGAGCCAAATTCATTTACAGACTTTAACCAAAAACGCGAAAGCAAAAAAGTCCGCTTTCGCGTTTTTAGCATCATATACAGAACCAATCAATAGGCGACAGCCAATCACCCTTAATCGGGAGCACAGCTACGTACCTCCTTCGCCCCACAAGAAGTACAACATTTCCCAGCCACTAAAAACACTTTTAATAATAACGACTAGATACTTACCCCTAATACTATTGTTTCCATCAATAGGGAATATTTATATTTGCATTAATCAATCGACAAACCATCTTATTTAGTAAAATTATTGATATAAACACTCGCAATTTAATTACGAGAACTACATACAACTGAAGCATACCTCATAATTAGTTATCCATTTAATACATAAGATTTATGGCAAAAAATCTTTACTCCTTAGGAATGGCACTACTGCTTACCGCCCCTTGGGTACAAGCTAGGGTGACCATCTCAACCTCGGATCACATAGCTCTGATGCAGCAAACCGAGGGCGTATGCCAAGGCGTGGTGAAAGATGCCAAGGGCGAACCACTCATCGGAGTTACGGTACAGGTCAAAGGCACGAGTATCGGTGCTGTAACGGATCTGGACGGACAGTTCTCAATCCCCAAGGTCAAGCTAGGTAGCCAACTAGAGTTTTCGTCTATCGGCTATGTAACTCAGCAAATCATCTACCGAGGGGAGGCTCTACAGATCGTCCTACTAGAGGATAATACTCAGCTCGAGGAGCTCGTGGTGGTGGGCTACGGAGTTCAGAAGAAAGTCAATCTGACCGGTGCGGTATCGTCCGTCAAGGGAGGAGAGCTATCGCGTCGCCCCGTAACCAACGCCACACAGAGCTTGCAGGGGCTAGTACCAGGGCTCATGGTCGCCAACAACAAATCTGGCCGCCCCGGAGCCTCGGCAGCCCTATCGCTTCGTGGACAAGGGAACCTATCTGGTAGTGCAAGCCCCTACGTACTGGTAGATGGTGTAGAGATGGATCTATCGGAGGTCAATCCCAACGATATCGAAAACATCAGTGTACTCAAGGATGCCGCTGCGAGTGCCATCTACGGAGCTCGTGCTGCCTATGGTGTGATCCTCGTAACGACCAAGCGCGGTGAAGTGGGCAAAATGCGCATCAACTATCAGGGCAATGTCGGTTGGTCTACACCGACGGTTCTGCCCAAGATGGTCAACTCGGTAGACTTCGCTCGATTCTGGAACGATGGGGCAACCAATGCGGGAGCCCCTCGTAAGTACAGCCCAGAGCGCATCGCCCTACTAGAGAAATACATCAACGACCCCTGTAGCGTAGATCCTTGGGCCGATCTCCCCAAGAACCACAGCATGAACCCCGCCTACGAGAATACAGAGAAGGGGATCGGCAATGTGGACTACTTCAAGCTACACTACAAAGACCTAGCACTCAAACATAACCACACGCTAAGCCTTAGCGGAGGGAGCAAAGCCGCACAGTACTACGTCTCTGGGGGCTACTACAATGAGAGAGGGATCTTGCGCTATGCCGATATGGAGTTTAGCCGTTACAATTTCTCGGCTAGCCTAACCTCTCAGCTTACCAAGTGGCTCAAGCTCAAGACAGCAACCAAGTTTATGCACTCGGACAACCGTAGCCCATTCGGCCCCGGTGGTCTCAGCGAGGGCTTCTTCCATAGCTTGGCTCGCTTCTTCCCCACGATCTCGGAGAAAGACCCCAATGGTCGCTTCACAGAGCTCAGTATGGTGCCCTACCTGCAGAGTGGCACATACACGCAGAGCAACAACAACAACCTCAATCTATCTGCCGGCGTAGAGCTACAGCCACTGAAGAACTGGTTCATCTTCTTCGACTATACGCATCGCCTCTCCATGCAGGAGTACGAAGCGCTCAATAGGCCTGCGCTCATCTACGGAGCAGACGGCAAGTCCATCTCGCTAGGGGTTCGCTCGGAGCTTGGCATTGCTCGTGACGGCCGATTTACTCGTCAGTTCGATCGGCACAACTATTCTTCGGTCAATCTGTACAGCAACTACCTATTCACGCTCGGGGAGAAGCACGACTTCACGGTCATGGGTGGATTCCAGCAGGAGAGTAGCCACAGTAGCTATCTCGGTAGCTCCATCACAGGGCTATTCTCACTGACCAACCCCAACGTGGGTATGGGTACGGGAGACAAAGTGCCCACCGACGTACGCAACGGCTGGGCTACACGCGGCTTCTTCGGTCGCCTCAACTACAGCTACGACGGACGTTACCTGCTAGAGCTCAACGGGCGATACGACGGCTCTTCACGCTTTGCCAAGGATAGCCGCTGGGGCTTCTTCCCCTCGGCATCGCTCGGGTGGAACATCCACAGAGAAGGGTTCATGGAATCGCTCTCTGGCACCCTATCCAACCTCAAGCTTAGAGGATCGTATGGTCTACTAGGTAACCAAGCTGGTGCAGGGCTCTACACCTTTGCCTCCACGATGGAGCTAAGCCGTGGTCTAGGGCAGTACATCTTCCCAGATGGTAGACACACCTATACCAATGCTCCTAGGGTCATCAGCCCAACCACCACATGGGAGAAGGTAGAGAGCATCAACGTGGGGCTAGACTTCGGCCTATGGGGCAATGCGCTTACAGGCTCGATAGACCTCTTCCAGAGAGATACGAGAGATATGCTTGGCCCTGGTATTCCCTTCCCCGACTACTTCGGAGCTGCAGCACCACAGACCAACAACGCCAGCCTACGCAACAGGGGTTGGGAGCTATCTTTGGGCTATCAGGGACAGATCGGCAAGGATATTGCTTACAAGATCACAGGGATACTCTCGGATGCCACCTCTATCGTCACTAAGTACGAGAACCCAACCAAGAGCGACCCCCAAGGTTCGTGGTACGAGGGCAGATCGGTCGGAGAGATCTGGGGCTATAGAGCCGACGGGCTCATCCAGACTGCCGAGGAGGCCAAAGCCTACAACGAACAGCACGACCTCTCGTTCTTGAGCAAAAAGCCTTGGACACCCGGGGACGTTAAGTACAGAGACCTCAACGGCGACGGACGCATCAACAACGGAAAGAATAAAGTCGGCGATATGGGCGACCTAGAGATCATCGGCGATACGACCCCACGCTACCAATACTCGGTCAATGGTAGCATCAGCTACAAGGGGCTTAGCTTGAGCTTCATGCTACAGGGGGTGGGCAAGCGCGATTGGAATCCTGGCGGAGCAGCCTACTTCTGGGGAGCAGGTGCCTACGCACAGGTAACCGTCTTCAAGGAGCACATGGACTACTGGCGCGAGGATAACCCAGGGGCTTACTACCCCAAGCCTTACATCCATGGCGTGGGGGCTATCGGCTCCTTCCAGAGCAAAACACGACAGACAGCCGACCGCTACCTACAGAGTGCAGCCTACTGTCGCCTCAAAAATCTGACCCTCAGCTATGATATCCCCAAGATGTGGGTCTATAAGCTCGGCGTCAATGGCCTACAAGTCTTCTTCTCGGGTGAAAACCTGCTTACCTTCACAAGCCTGAAGACCATGTTTGACCCAGAAGTGATCTTCGCAACAAACGGATTTAGCGCAGACAAAAACTATCCGATGAATCGCGTTTTCTCTTGTGGTCTTACCGTTAACTTATAATTAGCAATAGCGATGAAACGTAAAAACATAATCCTATCAATCTCCCTACTGGCTGCGATCTGCACCACGGGGTGCAATAATCTCGACCTACAGCCAGAGGGTGTACTGACGACGAACAATCCGTTTCTCAGCGTAGGGGAGATGCAGAACTACATAGACCAGTTCTACGAATCGGGGCTCCGCCATCAAGGCTTCGGTCCCGGTGGAGGTGGAGGCATCGCAGGCGACGACATAGCGAGCGACAACCTCTCGGCCAGTGCCCCCAATACACGCCTCAACGGCCAGCTAGCCCTGAGCAACGCCGGCACGCTAAACGCCTACACGCAGATCCGCAACGTCAACTACCTAATCAACAACCTAGGAAATGCAGCAGAGAAGGGCACGGAGCAGTACAATCACCTCGTAGGCGAGGCGTACTACTTCCGAGCATGGTACTACTATCGTCTATTGGTAGACTACGGCCCTATCACTTGGCTAGACCAGCCACTAGAGGCCAAGCTCGAGGGTATGGATCGCCCACGCGATAGCCGCACATTCGTCGTGGACAAGATATTGGCAGACCTCGATATGGCTATTGAGAACCTGCGCGAGCAGAGTAGCTCTGCCACGATGCGTGTGCATAGAGACGTGGCTCGTGCGCTCAAAAGTGAGGTAGCCCTATTCGAGGCAACTTGGGAGAAGTACCATAAGGCCGAGCAAGACGGATTCTTCGACCCAAGCATCACGGAGGAGAAAATCAAGGGATACCTAACCCAAGCAGCCGAAGCTGCCAAGGCTGTCATCGACAGGAAGGTATGGACGATCCACTCCACAGGCAAGCCTCACAGCGACTACCGCGAACTATTCGCTATGACTGACCTCTCGGCCAATAAGGAGGTAATGTGGTTCAAGCGGTACGATGGCGACCAAGTGGGCAACAACGTCAATCGCTACCTCAACAACGGCGGCGGGAGCATCGGCGTAACGGCTTCGCTCGTCGATGACTATCTGACCCTCGAGGGTAAGCCTTTCGTAGGCGATGCCAAGCTCGACGCCAAGAAAGTCTTCGGCGAGGAGCTCAAACCCACCCTACGCGACCCACGTCTGTCGCAGACAGTTTGTATGCCAGGGCAGAAGCTACGTCCAGACCAACCCCCATACGTCGTACCACCGCTTAGGGGCGGCTCTTTTAACCAGAATATGACGGGCTACTCTCTGCTCAAGCATGTGCAGATTGACTACACTGGCAATCTAGATGCCGAGTTTAAGGGAGCGACCCCAGGGATACAGGTTCGCTATGCCGAGGTACTGCTCAACTATGCCGAGGCTCTAGCCGAGCTAGACGGAGCAGCCAATGCGGCCAAGATCATTGAGGTCATTAAGCCTCTACGAGATCGTGTAGGGATGCCTAGCATGGACTTCGATCGTGAGTACAATACCGAGGCAGACTATCCATTTAGAGGTCTAGACAAGTACATCCAAGCCGTTAGACGCGAGCGTCGCATCGAGCAGGCGAATGAGGGGCGTCGCCTCTACGACATCCTACGCTGGGCAGCTGCAGACGAACTCATCGTAGGCAAGCGAGCCATGGGGGCGCTTTTCATCGGAAGTAACCTGAACGGGCACGAGAGCTACAAGGGGCAGACCTTCGTCTACGACCAACCCAAAAACAATAACCTCTTCCTCACCGGAAAACCAGGCGATCCATATCGCTATATCTTGCCTATCAATCCAGAGGCAGGCTATGAGTCGGGGTGGCAGTTCAACCTCAAGCGCGACTACCTCTTGCCTATCCGTCTGGATATGATCGCCAGAACGAATGGTAAGTGGACTCAGAATCCCGGCTGGGAATAAGCGAACTTGATAACGAGAGAGGTGCGTGTCGTAACCCTAGTGGTTATGGTGCGCACCTCTCTCGTTACTCCCCTAATAGATCTATCGCCAAGTTCTACAGGTTGGGTACGTGGCAGAGCTAGTAAATGATTATCTTTGTGACAAAATGGCAGTAAGATATGAATGTCGATATACAGCAGATTAAACAAAGATTTGGGATCATTGGCTCAGCACCACTCTTGCTCAGAGCAATACAAGTGGCTGTGCAGGTAGCCCCGACCGATATGTCCGTCCTGATTATGGGAGAGAGTGGCGTCGGTAAGGAGAGTTTTCCCCGAATCATCCACCAATACAGCACGCGCAAGCATGGACCCTACATAGCAGTCAACTGCGGTGCAATCCCCGAGGGGACAATCGATTCGGAGCTCTTTGGCCACCTCAAAGGTTCTTTCACAGGAGCGATGGGCGACCGCAAGGGCTACTTCCAAGAGGCAGACGGGGGGACTATATTCCTAGATGAAGTTGGGGAGCTACCTCTCTCGACCCAAGCACGCCTCCTGCGCGTCCTAGAGGTTGGGGAGTTCATCCCAGTGGGAGCAAGCCAACCGCTACGCACCAACGTGCGCATCGTCGCAGCGACGAACGTCAATCTACGCGAAGCCGTAGACAGAGGTCGCTTCCGCGAGGATTTGCTCTTCCGTCTCAATACCGTCCCCATTGAGGTGCCACCTCTGCGCAAGCGTACGGAGGATATCAACCTACTATTCCGCTACTTCGCCGCTCAAGTGGCAGACAAATACAATATGCCTCCCCTACGTCTAGATGACGATGCCGTGCGTCTCTTGCAGCAGTACTATTGGCCGGGCAACATCCGTGAGCTACGCAATCTGACCGATCGCATCAGCGTTCTAGAGGAGGAGCGTCAGGTCACAGCCTCAACGATAGAGAAATATCTTCCAGCCTCGACGCATAGCGACTATCACCCTGCCCTACGTACCATGGTCAGCGAGGCTAGTACCTCGACTAGCGCAGGCTTAGGCGATAGGGAGGCTGTACTACACCTACTACTAGAGATGAAGCAAGAGATGAGCGACCTACGCAAACTCGTGGGCAACATCATGCAAGGGAAAGTAAAAATCCCCGGCTATGCCGACGCTACTGTTGCTTCGGTCGAACCTATTCCTCCTATCCATCAGCCGATCGTCTCCCAGCCTACTCACTCGGTAGAGGAGCTCTCGTCCTACCTACAAGCCCCCTCTCCTAGTGCCTACAGGCAACCTCACAGAGGCGCAGAGGACATCGAAGTACAGGTGGTGGATGCTAGCCCAATGGAAGAAGGGCGTTCGCTCGAGGAGGTGGAGCGCAATATGATCATCGCAGCTCTAGCACGCCACTCGGGCAAGAGACGCCCAACGGCAGAGGAGCTCAAAATATCCGAACGTACCCTATATCGCAAAATCAAAGAATATGGTCTCGATGTCTAGAGGCGCTATACGCGCTGTGCAGATCGCCACACTGTATTGGCTCATGGCTCTCGTGCAGGCGTGCAGCATCAGTTATAAATTCAATGGCGGTTCGCTCGACTACACCCGCATCAAGTCCATCTCCATCTCGGAGGTGTACAATCGTGCGCCAATTATCTACCCCCCTCTGGCCCCAAACTTCACAGAGAAACTCAAGGACTTCTACACCAGCCGTACGAGACTGGAGCAGGTACCCCGAACTGGAGATTTGGAGCTAGAGTGCACCATCACGGGCTATGACCTCACGCCTATGGCCGTCAGCGACGACAACTTTGCCTCACGCACAGTCTTCACCGTGACGATGCAGGTCAAGTACACCAACAACGTGGACGAGAAGGAAAGCTTCGACCGTAGCTTCAAGGCGCACAGAGACTTCGACCGCAACGAGACGTTCGTCTCTGTACAAGATCAATTGCTCGAGGAGATCGTAGAGGATTTGATCAAGCAGATCTACAACGCCACGGTAGAGAACTGGTAGCTAGAGCTATGACAAGAGACGAATTATACGCCTACATGCGCGACCCGAGTAGCATCGCACCCGAGGCTCTACCAGCTCTACGCGAGCTCGTGGAGGCATACCCCTATTGCGCCAGCTACACCTTCCTATACCTCTATGCCTTGGCTCGGAGTGAGGATTTGCGCTGCCGCTCCGAGCTTAGGCGTTTAGCTCTATATCTGCCCGACCGTGGTAGGCTATATAACATGGTAGAGACACCAGGGCAAGCTCCTGCCTGCCAAGGCATCGTAGCGACCTCGGAGACGAGAGATCCATTCTCAATCATCGACAGCTATCTTGATGAGATGCGTGCTGCTGGCGAAGATCTCCCTACGGAACTCACCTATACCACATCTGTCGATCGGGATGACTATTTTGCCTGCGAACCTAACGTCGCAGAGAGCGTGGAGCAGGAGGGATTCGCCCTCCTAGCCGAGAGAGCGGGAGGCACTCCGAGTACTTTCGACCCATCGGCATCTATACCACCCAGAGTCAGTGACGAGGCACAAGGGGAAGAACTCGAGGAAGCACTCTTCACCGAAACGCTGGCCAAAATATACATTCAGCAAGGTAAGTACGACAGAGCTCTGCGCATTATTCGCTCTATCAGTTTGAATTATCCGAAAAAAAACCTTTACTTTGCAGACCAAATTAGGTTCTTGGAACGATTGATAAATAATAAACAATAAGATAATAGACACAAATGTTTTACACGTTTCTCACAGTATTGATTGTACTCGGCGCGCTTGCCCTAGTATTCATCGTACTTATCCAGAAGTCTAAGGGAGGTGGTCTAGCATCAGGCTTTGCCTCTAGCAACAACATTATGGGCGTACGTAAGACGACCGATTTCCTTGAGAAGGCTACCTGGTGGCTCTTTGGCTTTGTTGCTATCCTAAGTATTGCTTCTACTGCTTTCATCTCATCGGCAGACGATAATAAAAGCAATCAGACACAGCAGGCCGTAGAGGAAAAGGCTGCTGCGCCGATGACGGTGCCCAGTGCCCCTGCTTTCGGTGGTGAAGCAGCTACTACTACTCCCACCACTCCCGCTACTACAGACTCTATCGCTGGATAACCTGGAGATTACGTCTAGCTAAGCTCTACTAGAGCAGCATATACAACATATAATAGCCCTGTCGTGCGATGCGCGACAGGGCTATTGCTTTGCAATGGTTATCACATTCAGTCTCGACACCTCTCACTCGGCGAAGCAGAAAATTGACTTTCATTCCAGAGCATCATAGACCGCCTGATGCATACGAGGGCGTAGTAACTCCGTAATCAAAGTCGTATTCTGCCTTGATGGATAAGTGCGATTGGAGAGAAATATGAATATCAATCCCTCGGCAGGGTCTATCCAGAAGGCTGTTCCCGTGAAGCCAAAGTGCCCTATGGTCTGATCGGATGCACTATCGGCAGCGGGATTGACGCCTCGTCGACGAGGTTTATCAAATCCTAAGGCACGTATCCCACCTACGCCTGTAGTTTTGACAAACTGATCTACAGCCCCAGCAGGAATAATGCTTTGCTCTTGCCAAACACCTCTATCCATAATTAGCTGGCACAGGCGTCCCAATTCACTGGCAGCACCAAAAAGCCCAGCATTACCACCAACTCCACCAAGACAGGCCGCCGTTTCATCGTCTACTGTCCCCCGTACGACCTGCTTGCGGAGAAAATCATCGCGCTGTGCAGGGGCAATCTGATCAATCGGGATACCATGGTCGAGTGGACGATAGTATACCTTCGCCCCAATAGGTCGAGCGATATGCCGATCGAAGTATTCATCTAGTGGACAACCTGTTACGCGCTCTGCAATCTGCTGTAGCAAGACAAAATTCAGATCACTATATCGATATTTCCCCACACTGGTCAGCTTCGTTTCGGCTAGGCGCTCCATCATTCGATTCCTAAACGTAGGCGATATATAGAGATTACGGGCAAAAGGGAGCGTATGTTGCGCCGAAGGCTTCGTGGAGATATACTCCTTGAGCCACCTAAAGTGAGGATTCCCCCAGGCCTTACCCACCAAGGCTATCCCCCCGGGGAAAGCGTTGTAACGAATCAAATTACCGTCATAGCTATTGGGGTCTATCAAATCTCTGAAGAAGTTGATCCCCGCGGGCAAACCCGACTGATGTAGGAGGAGATCTCTCACCCGTACATTCGCCACTGGTGCAGACTTCAGCTCTGGCAAATAATGTCCGACACGACCATCGAGCTTCACTTTCTTCTGGGCAACGAGTAGCATCATCACGGGCGACGTCACGAGCGCCTTGGTGATTGATGCGACATCATAGAGATGATTGACCGTAGTGGCCTTGGCACCTACACCACCCGTTAGTGTCCCGAAGGCCTTGTTGTAGACTACCTGCCCGCGATGGGCGATGTAGATCTGGCATCCAGGGAAAGCTCCTTTGTGAATCCCCTCTTGTGCCAGCTGATCCAAGGCTGCGAGTTTAGCTAGATTGAGGCGTCCGATGCTAGACGCTTGGGAAAAGCTCTGAGGAGTAGTAGATGTAGGCTGCATCTGACTGAGGGTACCAGTAAGGGCTGTGGGATCCTCAGAATCTTCGTATTCCTGCGACTCATTACTTGCAGATTTGAGTTGTATCGAGGGGGCAAGCAGTGCCAGCACCGCCTCTTGTGCCTCCTTGGCTGCCTCGAAAGCTATCAGCACGACATTGGCTGTCCTATGCCACTGTGCGGTACGATTAACCCGATATGGCGAGGTCATATAGGCTACGACCAGAGGCTTCTTGACCCCAATCTGAGTAAGTGCCTGTATGGGGAGATTGGAGGTCTGGAAAATCTGAATGAGCACTAAGCCATAGCTATTGAGTCGGTCTGGAGATTTGGAGATTGCCTCCCAGGTGAAGTAATCAATCCGACTACCAGCTCCACCTGTACTTGTAGGACGAGTTACATTGCCAACTGGGTTCTTGCCAATCTGGACTACGGCTATGCGTTTGTACTCCATATTTTGTAGTGCGCGTAGCGTAGCTCTCTCTTTGTGTAGGTAATAGAGCGACGCTTGCCAAGCCTCACGCATCTGCGCTTCGGCTCTAGGCGACCAAATCTCCTTGTGAATAGTAGCCATCGTGGCATTACTCTTTGGCTCTTGCTTGATGAGTCGCCACTTATAGTAGAGGACTTTCATCACCTTACTACGAAGTAGAGCCTCACTGATACGTCCATCTTGCACAGCTGCAAGCACCTCTTGGTGCATGGACTCTGGCTTGATAGGGCCAAGTAGAATATCATTGCCAGCAAGCAAGGCCTGCACCCCTACTTCCTTCACTCCACTGGCATGCACTCCTTTCATCTCCAACCCGTCGGTGAAGACAAGTCCGCCAAACTTCATTTCGTTTTTGAGTAGCTCTGTCGTGATCGCTGGGCTGAGAGAGCTAGGCAGCGCCCCCGACTCGTAGGCAGGCACACGCAAATGTGCCGTCATAATCCCCCCATGTCCTGCCTTAATATATTCGGAGAATGGATATAGCTCTACGCGTTGCATACGTCTTTTGTCGGCCGAGACGGTAGGCAGCGTATGATGAGAGTCCTCACTAGTATCTCCATGACCGGGGAAATGCTTCGCTACAGACAGCACGCCTCCATCCTCCAAACCTGCAGCATAGGCCAGAGCTCTAGCAGCCACGTCCTCTGGACTCTCGCCAAAGCTACGAGTCCCAATCACGGGATTACGTGGATTGATATTGACGTCTACATCGGGCGCGAAGTTGATGTGTATGCCCATAAGGCGACACTGGCGCGCAATCTCTCGTCCATAGTTATAGAGCAGCTGGTTGTCGCCGTTGAGCCCAAGCCCCATATTGCGAGGATAGCGAGGAGCATCCTTGAGCCTCATATACAGCCCCCACTCTCCATCTAGGGCTATAAGCATCGGGACACGGCTAACCCTCTGCAACTCATCGTTCATCTTGACTTGCTCCACCAATAAACCCTTCTGATACAGGATACCACCCCACCCCATTTTACTTGTTCGTCGAGCTTCGTAAGCGATCCGTCCAGTATCCGTAGATGGATATACGATAGGCATAATAAGCTGTGCGACGCGTTCTTCTAGGGTAAGGGTTTGGTACAAACTATCAGCCCAAGCCTCCATCGCCTCCTTGTCTACGGAGCCGAATAGATGCTTGGGGAGCTTATCGGGAGATAAAGCCCATAATCGAGGAATCAGTATGGTTAGTGCGGTGAAAATCGCCCAGATTTTTCGATTCATATTTATCTAAATGTAACTTGAGATAGTGTGCCGTTGGCAGCAATAGATGTCCGTTTTGAGTGTGAAGTAAAACAAGCTAGTAAGCGAACATAGGCGAGCTAGCAGCTTGCTGCCCACCCGCCTATGCTATCTAATTGGCCTAGAAATTATTTTTTAAGACCCAGTTTCTTGGCGATCTCGGCAGGAATAGCATCCTTATGAAGCACGATATTCATCGTCTTACCGGCAACGAAGTTGTAGGATACATACCAAATCCCCTTATAGTCTCCTGTCTCTCCCCAGGAGTTCTTAACCATGAAGAACTTGCGGCCAAGCTGATTCTTGGCCAGTCCAAAGATCGTCATACCGTGGTCATCGGTAAGCTGATAGTTGTCATAGCCCTTCTGACGGCTCTCCTGTGTTGGCGTCAGCTCTGGGACATCTGCACGATAGATAAGCTTCTTGATTTCAGCCTGCTTGTCTGCACGGCTTAGGCCTACCCAACGATCTTGGTCACTGCCCTTAGTCTCGATCTCTTCCACATCGGCTAGGACACCGATACCATCGCGAGTAAAACCAATCTCGCTCACGTCGGAGCCCCAAGCGAAGCTATAACCCGTATTGATTGCATGCTCCATCGTCTGCATCAGCTCCTCGATAGGGAGATTGTAGCTCTCACTCCAGCGCCAGTTGTCCTGAATCTCTAGGACAAACTTACTGTAGAAGGGATGATGCGTATAGGAAGTCAGCGACACATAATCATCGGGATTGATGCCCATCTCAGCTGCGTAGCTCTTGGGGGTGTACCTCTTGCCATTCCACTCAAACTCCTCGGGCAGTTCCCCTAGATAAGTATCTATAATCTTGTTATATGCAGGCCACCAAGCAGTAGAGAGCGCCCCGTTGGGGTTCTTAATCACTGCATCTAAGAAAGCCTTAGATGTGGCTGCAATCTCGCTATGCTGATTCTTCTTGGTTCCGTAGTTGAGCCCTGGCATGATAGACTGTGGCACGGCTCCGTAGTGCTTGAGCACATAAAGCACGTCGTAAAACGAACCGCCCTGCTCGTAGTTGAGGAATCCGTGCATACGAACGTACTTACGAGCCTTGTCTCGATACGAATGGCTCACGACGAACATCTCAGATAGGTCGTACTCTGGTTTGCCCATACGGATAAGCTCCTCCTCGATGAAACTCTGCCCAGAGTAGCTCCAGCAGGTTCCTGAGTTGGCTTGATCCTTGATGGATGTACGTCCCACCTCCTTAATCGTTGTGAAAACATTCTTGGCGTTGGGATCATTCTTCTTGGACTTCTTTTGCCCACTAAGATTAGGCACTGACATCAGGAGCATAGCCCCTAGAACCATCATTTTCTTCATAATATGCTTACTTGTTTATCTGATTAGCAATGTTATAAACGCCTCATTGGAACCATCGGTTCGATAAGAGACTACCAAAGATACACAATTATCGCTAAGTTGTGAAGTACTATGCGCCTTATTTTGAGTCCGAACCAACCTCGCACCAAGTAGACGTACCAGACGCCTGATGACTCTAGAGCAACTTGAGGCTTTGCTTGATGACCTGCTCGACAGTAAGTACTGGACTATCTGCGAGTAGTTTACCCACCACCTTGAGGGCAGCTGGTTCGGGATAGCCAAGCATCTTGAGGGCGCTGACAGCCTCTTCCTTGACAACCGAATGACTAGAGTCCTGTACTGCTAGAGCTAGACCAGAGGCACCCTCCCCCTCATCTAGTACAATCTTACCCTTGAGCTCTAGGATAATTCTCTGTGCCGTTTTCAGACCAATACCCTTGACGGCCTTGAGTGCCTCAACCTGCCCTAGGGCAATAATCGTATTCAGCTCGTGGGGGGCATAAGAGCTTAGAATGACTCTAGCTGTGTTGGGGCCAATCCCCGACACACTAGTGAGCAGGGCAAATAGCTCCCGCTCTCCTGCCGTGGCAAAACCATAGAGCAGATGGGCATCCTCTCTGATGATTTGGGTGATAAGTACTTTCCCTGCCTTGAACCCTTGATAGGCTGTATAGGTCGTCAGTGAGATATTGACTAGGTAGCCTACCCCTGCACACTCTACAACCATACTCGTCGGTGTGAGGTCGCTAATGGCTCCCGATAGATATGTAATCATATGATATCTTCGTTTGAGATAAATTAATGTAGACTTAGCTTGATAGTTCAGGCGAATTTAAGCCTTTTTCTTGACCTTGGTAATAAGCGAGACTCTGCATAACACGGCGCTCACTTAATCAATGGATTAACCTTGGCATCCCCCTCGGCAAAGAACTCGATCTACTTTTCGCATTTTCGGTTAAAGTATGTAAACAAACTAGAGCCAAATCTAAGCGGTCAGGGAGACAATTTGGCTCGATTGATTCGGCTTGACCGAAAAATCTCTCAGAGTTTTTGGAGGATTGTAGGACAAATCCGTTGCGATGTGACGTGTACTGAAAAAAGTTGACAGTTGGCGGGATGCAATCAGTATCCATCAT
>JAUMYV010000114.1 GCA_030528445.1 Porphyromonadaceae bacterium
AGCTCTTGCCCCTCGGGAGTGGCGAATGAGTTGAGTGCCATATTCTGCGCCTTAAAAGGAGCAGGGTGGTAGCCGTCTTGTAGTAGTATTCTGCACAGACCAGTGGCGATAATGCTCTTACCCACATCACTGCCTGTGCCCACAAACATCAGAGGGCGTAGGGAGCGATTACTTGCTTTCATCCGTTTTCTTCTTACGTTTATAGGCAAAAGACTGCCAGACATCATCTGGCCAGTCTTGGCGATTCATCTCCCACTTAGCTAGAACGAATAGATAATCACTGAGCCTATTGACCCATGGGATTAGCCCCTCGGGGAGGGGATCCTGCCCATTTAGCGTCCAGAGTCTACGCTCTGCTCTACGGCAGACCGTCCGTGCCAGCTGCATCTGGGCAGAGAGTGGCGTACCTCCAGGGAGGATGAAGAAGCCATTATTGGGTGTTTCCTGCATCAATCTCTGTGTCTCTACTTCCAATTCGGTCAGCCAATCGGGATCGAAACGATTAGGATTCTCGTTTCTTCGGTTAGAAGGGGTGGCGATTAGGCTCATCATCTGCATGACATTCATCTGTAGTCTGCCGATGAAGGTATGTCGCTCCTCCGAGCGATCGATCATCGATCTGATGAGCCCCAAGTGTGCATTGAGCTCATCCATCGTGCCATTGGCCTCGATGCGTATATCGTCTTTGGGTACGCGCTCTCCTGCGAAGATGCCAGTCGTCCCCTTGTCTCCAGTTTTGGTTACTATTCTTGCCATCAAAATAAGTCTTAATTTCCTCAATCTGCTTGTGCTATCTCGGCACAACTTGCCAGACAAAGTTACTTCAAAACTACAGATTCGGGTAAGTGTGGTACATTTATGGTATCTTTGCGCAGATATTTATGCTAAGATCCGGGTCGCTTCGGTAGCGATTTGGGTCTTTTGTTTCACAATAACGGTAGATGAGAAAGAATCAAGTAGATATGATTACGCTCGGTTGCTCCAAAAATTTGGTAGACAGCGAGCATCTAATTCGCCAATTCTTGGCTAATGGTTACAAAGTACAGCACAACGCAGACGTCATAGACGGAGAGATTGTCGTCATCAATACCTGTGGCTTCATTAAAGATGCACAGGAAGAGTCGATCAACATGATCTTGAATATCGTCGAGAGCAAGAAACGAGGCAAGGTCGGGCAGGTCTATGTGATGGGGTGCCTGACGGAGCGTTTCATGGACGAACTCAAGGCAGAAATCCCCGAAGTGGATGGCTACTATGGTAAGTTTAACTGGAAGAAGCTCATTAGCGACCTTGGCAAAGCCTACTACAACGATCCGATGGGAGGCAATAGAAGCATCACGACGCCTAGCCACTATACCTACCTCAAGATATCTGAGGGGTGCGACCGCACTTGTTCCTACTGTGCAATCCCCATCAGTACGGGCAAACATCGCTCACGCAGTATCGAGGACATCATCAAGGAGGCTCACACTCTAGTAGACGGGGGGGTACGTGAGATCCAGCTCATCGCCCAAGACCTTACCTACTACGGCCTAGATCTGTACAGAGAGCACAAGCTGCCCGATCTGGTTGAACGACTCTCCGACGTCAAAGGGCTAGATTGGCTACGTCTGCACTATGCCTACCCCAATGCCTTCCCACGTGATATCCTGCGCGTGATTAGGGAGAGAGACAACGTATGTAAGTACATGGATATCGCTTTGCAGCACATCAGCGACCCAATGCTCAAGGCGATGCGTCGCGGAACGACCAAGGCGGAGACCTACGAGCTGCTTCGTTTGATGAGAACCGAGGTGCCTAATCTGCATCTGCGTACGACCCTCATAGTCGGTCATCCAGGCGAAACGGAGCAAGACTTCGCCGAATTGCTCGACTTCGTACGCGATATTCGCTTCGATCGTCTAGGTGCTTTCGTCTATTCACACGAGGAGGGAACCTATGCACATAAGCACTATGAGGACAACATCCCGCTAGAGGTCAAGCAGGAGCGTATCAATGAACTGATGCGTGTACAAGAAGGCATCGCTACAGAACTCAATGCCCAGAAAATCGGACAGACCCTGCGCACCATTATTGATAGACAAGAGGGCGAATACTACATTGGGCGTACCGAATTTGATTCGCCAGAGGTCGATCAGGAAGTGCTGATCAAGCAGATTGAGGGAATGCCTGCCCTACAAGTAGGGGAGTTCTACCCTGTAGAGATTACTTCCGCTGATATTTTTGACCTATACGGTCGAGTGGTCAGTAAGTAGCTTAGTGCTAGTGGTAGTCGAAGCTTGATAAGAGAGTCTTCTATTATTATAGATTTTTCGGTGGTAGTCAGTTGTCCAATTCATTATTTTTTTTTAGTTTCGGGACGTATTGTTTTGTGCGAAATGTACTTTTGCAATAAGCATACACATCAAAATTTAGTCTTTAATTCAATAAGAAAAAGCATTATGAGAAACAACGTATTGCTGTGGCTATTAGCCACAATGCTTATCTTTTCGAGCACTGCTGTAGCTGCTAATCCATCGTCTCCTTCAGTCAAGAGACACGATGTGCGCATCGCTTCCCTGTATAGCCCTTCCTATGGAGCGAATTATGGTCTGCTCTCTTGGGACTGGGGTATTAAGTCCAACTATCGACTGGGGGTAACGGTAGGTGCTAGAGGATTTGAGGAAGTTACTCAGGTCGGTGGATATTTTGGGTATGAACTACCTCAAGACCCCAATCGAATCTATACCCTATATAGCAATCTTGGGCTTGGCTATTGGACCGAGCAAGGCATCAATGCCCCATACTTTAGGCTCGAGTGCGGGCTTAGATTTAAGGTGTTTGATCCTGTCTATCTAGGAGTAGGACTAGACGAGTATATCCTACTACGCGATGGCAGTAAGCGACTACATAATGTCGCAATCTCTCTAGGTGTCAAGTTTTAGTCACTAGAACATATACACTGAGCATCATAGCAGTATCGCTCCGTAGCACTTAGCGAGCGGGACTCCTTGCTCGAGATGCGCTAGGGTGCATAATGTGCCAGCTACCAAGGTGTAGGGCTAGTAGTACGTCTTTCGTACAGAAATACTGCCCGAGTACTGGAGGAAGTGAGCCGTTTATGCCCTCTAGCGCATTTCTTTTCTTTGTATCTTTAGGGCTGTTATACGTCATTATTAGTAAACATTCATTATATAAAAATCGATGCTTATGAAGAGAAATCTTTTGCTTACAGCCATATCGACCATTGCTATGGCTGCAAGTGTAGCTTCTGCCGACGCCTGCTCCGACCTCATTGTAGGTAAGGGAGCCTCTGTCGATGGCTCTGTGATTATCAGTTATTCTGCAGACTCACACACGCTCTACGGAGAGCTCTACCACTGGCCAGCCAAAAGCTGGGCCCAGGGCACTATGCGTGAGATACGCGAGTGGGATAGCAATAAGCACCTAGGATATATCCCCGAGGTACTACAGACCTATAATGTAGTAGGGAATATGAACGAACATCAGGTGGCGATCACCGAGAGCACATGGGGCGGACGCAAAGAGCTCCATGATCCTAAGGGAATCATGGACTACGGTAGCCTGATCTATGTAGCCCTGCAGCGTAGTAAGTCTGCCAGAGAAGCCATTAAGGTGATGACAGATCTTGTGCGCGACTATGGTTATCACAGTAGTGGAGAGTCCTTTACTATTGCTGACAAGAACGAAGTATGGGTCATGGAAATGATCGGTAAGGGGCCTAAAAAGAAAGGTGCTGTTTGGGTAGCTATTCGCATCCCCGACAACGCTATTTCGGCTCATGCCAATCAGGCACGCATCCACCAAATTCCTTTCGACGACAAGGAAAACTGCATGTACGAAAAGGACGTGGTAAACCTGGCTCGTGAGATGGGATACTTCAAGGGTAAGGATAAAGATTTCGACTTCCAGAAGGCATACAATCCATACACCTTCAGCGGTCTGCGTGGTTGCGAGGCTCGAGTTTGGAGTTTCTTCCGTGAGTTTAACAAAGGAACCCAGAAGTACGAAGCGCACGTCAGAGGAGATGTAGAGGCGGAGCCAATGCCCCTGTATGTAATCCCCGAGCGCAAAATCTCTGTGGCCGACGTACGCAAGGCCATGCGTAACCACTACGAGGGCACCTCAATGTCGATGACAGAGGACGTAGGTGCAGGCCCATACAAGTCTCCCTATCGCTGGCGTCCTATGACCTTCGAGGTTGATGGCAAGGAGTATATGAACGAGCGTGCTATCGCAACGCAGCAAACAGGCTTCGTTCTGGTGGCACAGCTACGCTCTTGGCTACCTGATGCAATCGGTGGAGTACTTTGGTTCGGCGTAGATGATGCCAATACAGCAGTATTCACACCTGTCTATACGAGCATCACGGCAATCCCAGAGTGCTATCGTCAAGGCAATGGGGACATGATGAATTTCTCTTGGACATCTGCTTTCTGGATTCACAACTGGGTGGCTAACATGGCTTACAACCGCTACGAACCCATGATCCGCGATATTCGCCCCGTTCAGGAGCGCCTAGAGAATGGCTTCGATGCAGCACAGAAATCAATCGACGCCGAGGCTCTTCGTCTGTATAAAGAATCTCCTGCCAAGGCCGTTGCATTCCTCAATAACTACTGTGCAGACGTAGCCAATGGGGCTACAGCGCGCTGGAAGCAGCTCGGCGAATACCTCCTCGTCAAATATATGGACGGCAACGAGAAGAAAGAAAAGGATGGTCGCTTCCTCGACAATGGCAATGGTCTATCCGAAATGCCTAATTTCCCCGGCTATAGCAAGGAGTACTACGAGGCTATTGCTAAGACCCATGGAGAGAATGTACAGGTCAAAGGCTCTAAGGAGCAACACTAGGCCGAGCTAACTCGATAGTTCGTTGGACTATCCAAAACTATTGCTGTTCGATAAACTTTTGAAGAAGGTAGAGAGGAATGTTCAATTCTAGTAAATAGGTTGTATTTTCTGCCTAACTCCATTTTAGTAAGCCCCCCTAGCCAAATATATTTGGTTCTAGCGGGGCTTCTTTGTATTCAAACCTTGCCCCACCCAATCGCGCTCCGAAAGTTCAAACAAGCCATCAAAGCCCACATAATACATCAGCACAATGCGCACGAGAGTAGGCGACCCCGAAAAGATCCACGACCTTTTGAGTTGGCGCTTCATCACCATCAAAAGTAGCGTGACCCAAATCTGAATTTGGATAGCGTTAGCACTCTAGTAACATAGACAACCCCTCGCTGAGTCATCTGTTCAAACTTGGCGTAGTCGATGTAAACATGATCCATCGCAATAATTATCCCTTGGCCTAAATCTCAGGGACACAACATGAGGGAGTCGTGAGTAGCTGCCGAAGTGATCTGGGTATTAGAGGGTGCTCCCTCATTGTCATGAATCACTGTGTGCACCTTTTGTCAGCATGCGTCACTCACAAAGCTAGATTTAGGTTTTAGCGCAAATTTC
>JAUMYV010000115.1 GCA_030528445.1 Porphyromonadaceae bacterium
ATATGCTCCGATATGCCTTGTGATGCTGCGCAATGCCGGATGAGCTAGAATTTAAGCTTATTTAGTCCCTCTGCTCTTTGCACTGTGATGAAAAAGCTCTCTCGATAGATCTCAGGGGCTACGTCAAGGTCAAACTTAGGCGTAGCCCTTGATGTAGTCATATAGGCTGGCTCTCCCTTGATAATAGAGCATTGGCTGCTGTATTGCCAAACCTCAGTAGCCGTAGAGAGAGTAAAGGGCTATGTAAGTTTGCTGGACGACTTCCTTAGTAGATTCTAGTCCGTATCTACAATTTAGCAGTACATTTGTCAGAGTGAAACAACTGAGTTGGTACTATAGAGCTAGATAATCGAATAAATCAATGGCAGTAATCATAGGAGAAGATCCACTAGAGCAGTATATTCTAGAGCACTCGTCGCCCGAGAGTCCTCTGCGTGCGGAGATTTACAGAGCGGCACATGTTAGGCTGATCCGCCCTCGGATGCTTTCGGGACACTTGCAGGGTAATTTGCTCAAGATGATTGCCCAGATGTGTGGAGCCAAGCAGATCCTCGAGCTGGGTACCTATACGGGCTACGCTGCACATTGCTTGGCAGAGGCTCTCCCAGAGGATGGGCAGGTACATACCATCGAGACCGACGATGAGATGGAGGACTTTATCCGTCACTACATCAATCGAGCGGAATACGGGCATAAGATTAAGCTACATATCGGGGATGCCATGGATCTACTGCCAGAGCTGATGCATCAGTACGACTTCGATTTAGTCTATATTGATGCCAATAAGCGACAGTACCCCGACTATTATAGGTTGATCATCGACCACTTGCGCTCTGGTGCCGTCATTCTAGCCGACAATACCCTCTGGGATGGCAAAGTAGCTCTAGAGCCTAAGCCCTCCGATGTGCAAACCCAGCGCATCCTAGAGTTTAATACAATGGTTCAGGCGGATGATCGGGTGGAGAACCTCATCCTCCCCTTAAGGGACGGCCTAACATTGATACGAGTCAAGTAACTGCCTTCCCAACCGTATAAGAATAAATAAGTATTACCATAATAATATAGAATAGAATTATGTATCCTCTAACTAGACTACGCCGTCTGCGTCGTACCGAGAGTCTTCGCAGTCTGGTACGTGAGACCGCACTTAGCCCTCGAGATTTCATTGCTCCTCTTTTCGTTGTACATGGAACTGGCATCAGAGAGGAGATCGGTTCGATGCCGGGGCAGTATAGACTGTCGGTAGACTGTTTGCTCGAGGAGTGTAGAGCTCTAGCCGATCTGGATGTCGCGGGCGTAATGCTATTCGGTATACCAGCACACAAAGATGCTACGGGCAGCGAAGCCTACAGCGAGCAGGGGATCGTACAGCAGGCCATTCGTGCGATCAAGCGTGAGCTCCCCGAGCTTATCGTCATCGCAGATATCTGTATGTGCGAGTACACCGATCACGGGCACTGTGGCATCATCCACGAGTGTGAGGTAGTCAATGACGAGACGCTCGTTTACCTATCTCGCCAAGCCGTGTCGTTTGCAGAGGCGGGGGTAGATATGGTAGCCCCTAGCGATATGATGGACGGACGCATCATCGCGATGCGTCGAGCCTTGGACGAAGCTGGGTTTAGCTCACTGCCTATTATGTCGTATGCGGCTAAATTCAGCTCGGCTTTCTATGGCCCATTTAGAGATGCTGCCAACTCCGCGCCTAGCTTCGGCGACCGCAGAGCTTATCAGATGGATCCTGCCAATGGACGCGAAGCACTGCGCGAGATAGAGGCCGATATAGAGGAGGGGGCAGACATCGTGATGGTTAAGCCTGCCTTGCCCTATCTTGATGTAATCAAAGAGGCTTCTATGCGCTACGATCTACCTATAGCGGCTTATCAGGTCAGCGGAGAGTACGCTATGATTAAGGCTGCTGCTGCCAATGGCTGGATCGATGAGGATCGCATCGTCATGGAGTCTCTACTCTCAATTCGCCGAGCTGGTGCTAAGATCATCATGACCTACTTCGCCGCCCATGCAGCTCGTCTACTGAGGCAGAAATAGCTATGACGAGCATACATCTAATCACTGGAGGCGAACGCTCGGGTAAGAGTACATACGCCGAACGTCTAGCCCTCGAGGTAAGCGATCACCCCGTCTATTTGGCTACGGCTCGCATCTGGGACGAGGAGTTTCGCCAGAGGGTTGATCTACACCAACAGAGACGTGGGGGGTGCTGGGAAAACATAGAGGAGGAGAAATACCCTTCTCGGCACGACCTCTCGGGAAGGACTGTGCTTCTAGACTGCGTTACGCTCTGGGCGACTAATTTTTTTTTCGATCTAGATGGTCATGTAGACGACGCGCTGACCGCACTCAAACAGGAGTTTGACGCTCTGCTGGAGCAACACGACCTCAATCTGATCATCGTAACCAACGAGATCGGTATGGGAGGCGTCTCGCCCGATGCGACACAGAGACGATTTACCTCTCTGCAGGGCTGGTTCAACCAGTATATCGCCGAGAGAGCCAATCGGGTAACGCTCATGGTCAGTGGTATTCCCCTACAAGTGAAATAAGTATATAATATCGACACTACAAAGCACTATGATACACTTCTCTATCAAACCTCTAGACGAGAGCTATCGCCCACTCTTAGAGCGCAAAATAGATAATTTGGGTAAGCCTAAGGGCTCCCTCGGCAAGCTCGAGAAGCTCGCCCTACAGTTGGGTATGATACAGCGTAGCCTTACCCCAGAGCTACACAATCCGTACAACATTATCTTCTGTGCCGACCATGGTATCGTAGAGGAGGGCATCAGCCAGAGCCCCAAAGATGTAACGTGGCAAGTTGTCTATAATATGCTCTCGGGAGGGGCAGGGGTCTGCTACCTCTCTCGGCAACACGGAGTCAAGCTACTGATTGTAGACTCTGGTGTCGATCATGAGTTCGCTCCACGCCCCGATTTCATTGACCGAAAGATCGGGTGGGGGACTCGTAGCTATCTCTACGAAGCGGCCATGACTTGGGAGGAACTGGATCTAGCACTAGAGGTAGGGGCGGAGATGGTCGATCGAGTTCATGCCCAAGGGTGCAATGTCGTCAGCTTCGGCGAGATGGGTATTACCAATACGGCTGCATCGGCAGTGTGGATGAGCCTACTTGCCGGTATTCCTTTGGAGCAGTGTGTGGGGCGAGGTAGTGGTCTCAATGATGCAGGTGTACGGCACAAGTATGAGATCTTGAGCCGAGCGATCGCCAATTACTCTGGCGATGGAGGAGCTGAGGACATTATTCGCTACTTCGGAGGCTACGAGATGGTTATGGCCGTAGGGGGGATGCTTCGTGCCGCAGAGCTGGGCATGGTGCTGCTCATCGACGGCTTCATCATGACGGCCTGTCTGCTAGCAGCCTCCAAGCTACACCCCGAGGTGCTGTCCTATGCCGTGTATGGCCATCAGGGGGACGAGGCGGGGCATGCTCGTCTACTTAGCTATCTAGGAGCTATGCCTCTGCTACATCTAGATATGCGTTTGGGTGAGGGGAGTGGATCGATCTGTGCCTATCCTATAGTGCAGTCTGCCGCATTGATGCTCAGTGAGATGGCCTCATTCGAGAGGGCGAACGTAACCAAATACTTCGACTAATGGCTTCGGTAAGTCTTTGGCGTTCCTTCTTGGCTGCCTCTTCGATGTTCACACGCCTACCAGCATGGCGCTTGGCTAATCTAACCAAAGAAGATTATGAACATACGGTAGATTGGTGGCCCGTCATTGGGCTAATAACTGGTGGAGTGATGGCAGGAGTATTCGTCGCTGGCTCGTATCTCTTCTCCCCTCTGATTGCTTTGCTACTAGCCATTGCGGCTCGGCTTGTACTCACGGGAGCGTTTCACGAAGATGGGCTAGGGGACTTTTTCGATGGCTTCGGCGGAGGGCGTAGCAGAGAGCAAATCCTCAGTATCATGAAAGATAGCCACGTGGGGAGCTATGCCGTCATAGGTTATGTGCTGTACTATCTATTATTCACTTCGGTTTGTCTATCTCTGCCAGTTTGTATGATTCCAATGGTTTTGCTGGTGTCGGATGTCTTTGCCAAGTTCGTTTCAAGTCTTCAGGTACAGCTCCTCCCATACGCCCGCACAAGTGAAACGAGTAAAACAGGGGTGGTCTACAAATCAAGTAGGTTAATCCCCCTAGTGCTGTCTGTGATTTTGGCTGTCGGTTTGCCAAGCATTCTTCTCCCCCCTTATATGCTCATGGCATTCATTCTCCCTCTGCTGATAGGGCTGTCTCTGATGGGCTATATCCGTAGGCGCATAGGAGGCTATACGGGTGACTGTTGTGGAGCGATCTTCCTGCTTACAGAGTTGGCTTGTCTGCTCGCCATAGCCGCTGTAATTCGTGTTTGCGTCTAGCCTTGGAGGGCTACGCTAGCTGGTGAACTATTTATCTTAGAAGCTCCATATACCTAAAAATATGGAGTTTTCTTGTATGAGTTTAATAGATTATACCTACATTTGCGGAGTAACGGATACTCTTGGAGCATGACTGGGTTAGATACTCTTCATGTTTAGAGGCTGTCTTAGAGAGATTTGTAATGATGAGCTGATAACTCCAGCTCCCCTACAATGATAATTTATGGTAAGTGTGCAGAGACGCGAAGGAACTGTTTGTGATATTGACCAAAACCAGATAACAGTTCGGATTCAGCAGCTCAGTGCGTGTGCTGGCTGTCATGCTAAGGACTTCTGCTGCTCGACAGATTGTGCCGAGCGTTATATTCGTGTCCAGACATCAGCAACCGATCTCAAGGTTGGAGATGTTGTTTGGGTCGAGGGCGAAGATCGTCTCGGTCGTTTGGCTGTATTCCTCTCTTTTGTCTTACCTATCCTTATTCTTGTGATGACCTTGGTTGTGGGGTTGCAGGTGTTGAAGTTGGGGGAGCTAACTGCTATTTTACTATCTTTCGCTTTGCTGGGGCTATACTATGTAGTGCTCAAGCTCGCAGATAGTAGGCTTAGGCAAATCATTAAATTTAATATCCGCAAATTAGATCAAGCATCATAAGAGACTATGATTACCATTATTGTACTAGCACTATTGGGAGGTATCGGTGCCCTACTGCTATTCTTCGTATCCAAAAAGTTTGAGGTTAAAGAGGATCCTCGTATCGGAGAGGTCAATGAAGTACTGCCGCAAGCCAATTGTGGTGGTTGTGGCTTCCCTGGGTGCTCGGCCTTTGCCTCCGCTTGCGTCAAAGGTGATAGCCTAGAAGGCTTGTATTGCCCTGTCGGTGGCTCTCCTGTAATGGACAAAATCTCAACAATCTTGGGGGTGGAGAGTGCTAAGAGCGATCCGCTCATCGCAGTAGTACGATGCAATGGCAAC
>JAUMYV010000008.1 GCA_030528445.1 Porphyromonadaceae bacterium
ACACAATCATTTGTATTATTATAATGAAGAAAAAGATCTATCAGCTTATGATTGATATAATAATTGCTACGACCTAATTTAATTTTATGGAGTAATCCGACCTCAACAATCTTATTGAGATATTTTGTAGCTGTTTTTCGTTGTACCATCATATCTTTTTCCATATACTCAATCTTTGTATAGGGATGAAAGAATAGATTGTTGAGTAATTCGTGTTTGTATTGTTGTCCAAATAGAGGACGCAATACCCCTTTATACTCAGCCATAAGAGCTGAGATTTGTTTGACCAGTTGGATTGTCTGAAGAGCCGTTTCTTCTATGCCCTTGAGCATAAACAATATCCACTCTATCCAATTTTCGTAATTGTTTGTGCCTCCATCCCTTATCGCTTGGATAAGGCGATAGTACTCTCCTTTGTTATGTGTGATATATCGACTTAAATATAGGATGGGTAGGTCGAGTATTTCGTATATGATGAGGCATAGTATGATTAAAATCCGACCAGTCCGACCATTGCCGTCATAAAATGGATGGATACTCTCAAACTGATGATGAATAATAGCCAACTTGATCAATGGATCCACATCATCTATCTCTAGGTCATTGATGTATTCCTCCAAATTGTTCATTAGTCGTACGATTTCGTCATACTCCTGTGGAGGGGTGTAGACCACCTCTCCATTCGAAGATTTCAAGACAGTGCCAGAAACTCTTCTGAAGCCTGCATTGTTACGCTCCAATGTTTGCTGTATCCTGATAATATCATTGAGCGACAGTAGTTTCTTTTCGCGAGCAAGTCTAAAACCAACAGACATAGCCTCTCTATATAGTAAGACCTCTTTTGCCGCAGCGTTGTTGATTGCCCCTTCCATATTCAAGTCTGCCTTGTATAGTTCGTCAGATGTGGTAATAATGTTTTCAATAGCCGAGCTATCCAATGCTTCTTGTAAGACTAAGGTGCTAATCAAAATATTCTCGTTTGGAATAGTCAACGCTATTCCTTTAAGCTCTGCTAGTCTCCGATTGGCAGCATTAACTTGCTTCAATATCGACTTTGTCTCAAAGTCGTAAGAAAGTGGAAGTTGTGGTATGTCGTAATGTTTCTTCATCACTATGGTTTTTTAGAAAATACGGCTCTTAGCTTCAAGGTTGTTCAGAATATGCGCAGGCGTTGCGGATACTCCGCTAGATGGTATAGCTTATTCATCATATCAACTTTCGTATTTAGTTATCAAATCATACTGAGAGCCACGTGTCTACACAGCCCTCCACTATAACAAAGGTACAAAAAGCCTAGAGACTGTGCTACTTTGCTCTTTGGGGCAGTTATTCAAGGCTTCCGTACTAAGCCGCTTTATCCCAGAATTGTCATTAGGATTTTAGGGGACAGCAAACTCCTTTGCTCTTCCCCAGAGGGATAGGAATGCAGGCCTATGTTTGAGTGCTAGAGCCAACTTTAGGGTCTTCTTTCCCGAATGTTTTTGGATATACGCAGGGATAGCTAAAAACTTCATCCGAATTGTTTTGAGCATCTGTTGCTTGGGAGAATTGATAACCACCAGCCGAAACAAACTCATCAGATTATAGGCCATAATGGCCATGTTGATCATCGCCTCTGTAGCCCAAAAGTCTTGCTGTACAATGCTGTCCATCGCAAAAGCAAAATCGAATTCAGCCACAGCCCCTTTGTTTACGCCTTATCGGTAGGGGCTTCAAAAAATAAGTCTCCCTAGACTATTGCATATATAGCCTAGGGAGAATAGATTTATTATTATTTGCCAGAGGGTGGATTAGAACCACACACCCCCTGCTTCATTCGATCTCTCTCCTGTGGTCAGTCTATGGTTAAACTCCTTGATTAGAGATACTGCATCTACACCGAATGCATCCATGAAGTCCTTTATGATTCGGCGATCATTTGCCGATTTTATTTTCTCCAGCTTGAAATCTTTGAGGAATTCGTCCAATTCATCTGCTTCGAAACCAGTAACATCATCCTCAATATAGTCATCTGGATATTCGGCAAAAATGATTACTGGTATCGAGATGCGAGAGACCACAGTGCCAGCCTGAGTATCATGCCACGCTTTGACTGTCTTATTCTTCTCGTCTGCGGATGCAAATTTCCTTAGTTCAATATGAAGCGTAAAGGATTTGAAGGATTTTGGGAACTGGAGGTATCCTTTGAGGCCTCTAGGGTTCGTGTCATACGTAAATGGAGCCCCAGGTTCCTCTTTCCTGCCAGTGTGGTGGGGTTGGTCATGAGGAGTTGTATCCTTGTAGAAGTATTCAACAAGGGTTTTAGGATCCTTATCTGATGCATCATCAACGCCCTTGCTTCCCCACTTCTTTACATCGGTTACCCTAAAGAAGTGCTGGTACAGACCATCGTTTGCCCCCGTTGCGATTTGGGCATTGATATTCTTGCCATCCTTATCTAGGTAGTCGATCCAGAGACCATAGACACGGCTCGCTAGACCTTTGTCGTCGAGACCATACTTGACTACACGCCACTTATCTCGCTGCCCATCTAGAGGTCTCCATTTGCCCTGAGCATCTCGACTCATCTTGATTGGCTGCTCAAAGGCTAGAACATTGAGACCCTTGACGGAAGGCACATAGTGAAAGGCTGGGTCTGATTTAGGCTCGTGTAGGTGTCCGCCGTATAAACCTAGCTGAACGCTCGCAGGTGCGAATGTGTCCTCAACGACGGGAGGCAGGTTTTCTTTCGTTTCCTTCTCACCCTCATCAACCTTGCCCTCCTGCTTCTTGCCTTCTTGCTCGGTTGAGGGTTTCTCCGGAGTTTTGACTTCGGGGGATTGCTTATCGCAGGAGAAAAGTCCCAAAGACAATGCTAGAACCAGAGCTGTTAGATTTTTTTTGTTCATGACTGACTATTGTATTTTGTTTATCTAAATGGTGATTTAGTTACTGAATCTGTATAGGCAGGTGTACCTCAATATCAGATTGCTCCGATAGAATCTGCCTGCTTGTCGGTTTATAGAACTTAGAAGTAGCCCCATTCTCCTGATATTTGCTTTGCCCATGATGCACAAGTCTAGCGATCATGTTGAGTTCTGTTTGCGTCCGTTTGTTGAAGCGCAATATCCCCTTGAGGCCAACGGGGTTGACATTGCCCACAAACTTGGAGTTGTCGTCCTGGACGTCCTGAGTATCACAGTAACGGTAGTCCCATGGCGTGTCTTCAAATTTATAGACACGCTTAGACTCATTGCGGTTATTGAATCGCTCTGCTTGGAAGAAGTGCTGATGAATCTTATCCTGCCCCTCCTGCACGAACTGATAGGTCATATCATCGCCTTTGAAGTCATAGTACTTGATCTTCATCGAATATACTGTGGCTGTACCCTCTGTCTCTTCCGAGGCTTTGACTACGAACTTTTTGACATAGCCATCTTGATCGACGATGTGCCAACCTTTTTTCTTGTCCAGGTGATAGCGGAGTACCTGTTTAGTTTCCTCCTTGTACTTGGGTGCATTAAACGCAAGGTTGTACTTGGCATTGTCCAAATCTCCAGCCCCCCACTGAGCTACAGGGAGCGTTCCCTCTACGAGGATGAAATCGGCTGTAAATGGGTCGTCGTGCTTTTTGTTGAGGACTTCATTCTCAGGCTTCTTGGTTTCTCCCTTTTCGAGCCTATCCAGTCGTTGTTTATCGCATGCCACTCCCCCTAGAGCGAAAGTCGCCAAGAGTAGTGCAACGAATGTTTGCTTACTTCTTTTCATACCTATACTTTAATAACAAATTTTGGTGTAACTAGTCTATCATTAAAAACGCCACGAAAGCGAAAATCTTATATCCCGTCCCAAATCGTGGGCATAATATCTCGCCCTATTGGTGTACTCTTTGTACTCCTTGTTGAAGATATTATCGCCCGAGAGAGTACACTCGAGGCTATGTCTCTGGTTAATCTGCCAAGTCAGTCCCATGTCTACCGAGAAAAGATTGTAGGCCTCGGGCGAGGTCTCGATTAGGTCTTTCTTAGGGTCAAATCGGCTCTGCTTGGCCACGAATCTATGCCCAAGCTTGAGAGAGGCCGATAGTTCCTTACCCAACTTGGGCGTCCACTCGAGATGGTGATCGATGCGCATCGGAGGGATAAAAGGTAAGTAAGCCTGCGAGGGCACTTCGTTGGCCCATATCAGAGCTGTGATAAGTCCATATGACCAGTCGGCCATAGGTTTGATATTGATCGACAAATCGGCACCTCTGAAGAAGGCATCCGTCTGCCTATATTTGAATATCGGGTAGAACCCCGAGACCACAGCCTTGACTCTAGCTCTGCCCGACTCGTCTATCAAGGGCTGATCATAGATGAAGTTGTTGACCCACTGTAGGTATAGGTCTAGCTGTAGATTGAGCCATGTATTCTTATATTCGAGTGCATTGACCCATTTGTAGCTCTGCTCACTGGCTAGATTGGGGTCTCCCTGTACGTAAGCTCCCGAACCGTGCGAAACGCCATTGCTATACAGCTCGTGAACATGTGGGGCACGCCATGCTGCCCCAAGATTGCTCGTTAGGCTGAGCCCCTCGACGAAAAGGTATCTACCTCCTAGGCTATAGGTCCAGTTGGTGAACTTACGATGTCCGCCGTAGTACTCACCATAGGCATCATAGCCAGCGGCTTTGGTGTCTTGGTGATCTAGACGCACCCCAACCTCTGCGCTCCACTTTCGGGTGATATATTTTTGCATTGCATAGACGCCCCAAGAGCCTTCGAGATAGTTGGGGATGAGTGGCACAACGCCATTGCCAGGAATGCTGTAGTTATCCGTAAGGACATGCTGAGCGCCTATCTCACTCTGCCAATGCCGGTAGGACAGCTCCCAGCGGAGTCGATTCTGCAGAGACAGTAGGGATAAATCTACCTCGGGAATATGAGAGTTGTTGTTTCGTCTGATGCGATACTCCTTGCGTGCGTCCTCCTGCACAGAAATCTGATGGAAGAAAACACCCCAAGACGTATTGAGCGTCGTTTTGTTGCTGAGCAAGTGGTGTACGACACGCTCTCTAGGATAGTCGATCTCTCGGCTAAAGGGGGTAATCGTCTCCTCTGGTGGTCGCCCTAGAGCGATGCGCTCGCGCAAAAGCTCCTCATTGCCCAGCTGGGCAAATCTAGGATTGGCAGAGTACTCGTCGTACCGGCTATAAAAAGGCTCAATGCGCAAGCGCCCCCTATCGAACCCGAGCCCTATGGCGAAGTTGCGCTCTAGAGAGCCTGTGTTATTGAGTAAATAATTGGCCGATGATCGATCTCCACTAGTGCCATAGGTGCCATGTACGCGCCATGCAATATCCTTGTAGAATGGTAGAGCCCCTTCCAATCTAAGTGTTTGCATAAATCTGCGGCCATTACTCCCGACGAGGCTATTGCTCACTCCCGACAAAGCGCCTCTGCGGTATGGGAGTGCTTTTTGCTCTAGAACGATAGTTCCGCCCATAGCCTCCGAACCGTAGCGCACGCTCTCGGCACCCTTGATCACATGGATGGCACCATTACTGGTCATATCGACCTCTGGAGCATGCCCCTCGCCCCACTGCTGCCCAGCTTGGCGAACCCCATTATTGACGATAAGGATACGATTGCCATGCATCCCATGGATAACTGGCTTAGCCGTGTTGGCGCCTGTCTGTATGGAGCTCACGCCACTCACCCCCTCGAGCAGGGCGGCTAGAGATTTCCCTATGGATCTATTGATTTCGTCCGAACCGATCTTACTAGCTACAGCATTGACCGAGGTACTACGACGCTCAGCCTTAACCAAAACCTCATCTAGACTAGACTGCTCAGGAACGAGACAGACGGTGTATCCCCCCCTGCTCTTGAGGAGCCGACTAACTGGCACGCGCTGCTCTCGATAACCGACATAGCGTACAAGGATAGAGCTCTGCGAATTGAGATTTTTAGGAAGGGTCACCTGCCCTTTCTTGTCTGTAACAAGAGCAGATGTCGGTGAGATAATGATGTACGCGGCCTCGACTGGATTGTGGTTTTCCTGTTCCACTACTTTGAGTACGATACTTCCCCCCTTTTGAGCCAGTAGATTGGCAGACAGGAATACAAGTAGGCACGACGATAGGATAATCTTTCTAAAAATATCTCGACACATAGTTAAGATGAAGTTTAGTCTATTGTTCGCAAAGGTAAATAGTTTTTCATGTAATATCAGCAATAAATTAGACAAAATATATCTTACGCGTGCAGGGGCATCCTATGGATATTGATTGCGAACAAATTATAAACTCAAAATAGGGCGTACTAGAAGACTGAGCTTAATCTTGATTGACTCCAAGTATGCTGAAACAACGCAAAAAAGACAAGCGAAATTGAGGGCTCAACTGTAGGCTCAGTATTTCGCTTTTTAGGTTAAAGTATGTAAACAGATTGTTGGCAAATCTAGGTAAGGCTGTGGAGTAGCTTGGGCCGATTTGTTCATCTTTTGTAGCAAATCTGTGAGAGATTTTTTCGGATTGTAGGACTAATCCTCGCAGACGTGTACACAGATCCGAAAAGATTAGTGCAGAGAAATTCTGAAATGACTGATTCCCTTGGGCGAAAATAGTCCTGATTTTGTTTTTATTTGTTTGATTATTAGATTGATGTGTTGATTTCGTTTTTAGGCGTTTATTTTCATTGGCTGGGATTAGGTACCCAAAAGGATCTCAAGTGCAATCTAGAGCTTCCTAGGGAGTAAATATGCGCTCTAATCTTTTACCCTGCCTCAACGCATTTCTCTCATCAAAATTCTGAAATCTGATCCAAAATATAAATCTTATGCTTTCTGAATGATTAGGGAGACAATCCCCTTTGCTTTTCTAGACACAGGGTAGCCCAAGAAATTAGAGTAATAGAAGTACGTACGCTCCGAAGCATTCCCAAAAGTATGTTTACATAATTATACATGGGGAAATCGTAATAGGCTAGGGGAATTAATATAGCTTAATCGGTATCGTAACCAATTTAATCGAAAATATGTACTTTTGCTCGGAATTAACAGAACCTCACCTCACTCTGTGCGAGTTGTACTAGGTGGGCTATTAGATTGAATATGAAGATTCTGCAACAGCGCTTGGCGCAATATACAGAGCCTCAGCAGGCTCAAGCGGCTGGGATTTATCCATACTTTCGCAAGATAGAGAGCGATCAAGACACAGAAGTGGTGATCGACGGACGCAAGGTACTCATGTTTGGCTCTAACTCCTATCTTGGTCTTACCAATCATCCCGAGGTCAAGGCCGCTGCAGCGGCAGCCTTGGAGAAGTATGGTACTGGGTGTGCTGGTAGTCGCTTCCTCAATGGAACTCTAGATATACACCTAGAGCTTGAGCAGCGCCTAGCTAAATTTGTCGGCAAGGAGGATGCCATCATTTTCTCTACTGGCTTTCAGGTTAACCTGGGCGTAATTTCTTGTCTTACAGGTCGTGAGGATTTTATCATTTGGGATTCGCTCAACCATGCCTCAATCATTGAGGGTATTCGTCTCGGTCTGGGTAAGAGCCTCAAGTATAAACACAATGATATGGAGGCCTTGGAGCGTAGGTTGCAGCAGTGCAGCCCAGACAAGGTCAAGCTCATTATCGTTGATGGGGTATTCTCCATGGAGGGTGATGTGTGCAACCTCCCCGAAATCGTCAGATTGGCCAAGAAGTACAATGCTACCGTCATGGTAGACGAGGCACATGGTATCGGCGTTATGGGGAGCCATGGTCGTGGTGTCTGCGACCACTTTGGGCTAACAGACGATGTAGATCTGATTATGGGTACTTTTAGTAAGTCCTTTGCATCGATTGGAGGCTTCATCGCAGGTGATGCTACCCTCATTAATTACATTCGCCACCATGCTCGTTCATATATTTTCAGTGCAAGTGCTACACCTGCAGCTACGGCAGCGGCTATGGCTTCTCTAGATATAATGCTGCGCGAGCCCGAGCGTGTGGAGCAACTACAGGCCAAAACGACCTATAGCCTAGAGAAATTTCGCTCACTTGGCTTTGAGATTGGCAATACCTCCACGCCGATTATCCCCATCTTCGTTCGAGACAATAACCTCACGTTCCTTATCACGCGAGAGCTCTTCGATGCTGGTGTCTTTGTCAATCCTGTAGTATCGCCAGCTGTCGCCCCAGAGGACACGCTGATTCGCTTCTCTCTGATGTCTACGCACTCCTACGATCAGCTAGACACGGCGATCGATCGTATCTATCAGATTTTCCAAAAGCATGGTTTGCTTCGACAGAACATAGCTCTCTAAATAACGAACTCCCCCTAGAGCATCCAACTGGATATCTAGGGGGAGTTTTGCTATGGTATAGTTTCTTATTCTTAATTTCTAGAGTTTGTAGGATACTCCGATATGTGCAGCAACGTTTCCGTAACCGAGCTCTAGATTGGCTGCTAGACGGTCTGTGAAGTAATAGCGTGCACCGATAAAGCTATCCCATGCCAGACCGCTATTTGTATTGCTCGCATCTATTGCTAGAGGACCAGAATAGCCATAGTAAGTAGCACTAGTCACTCTATAGCCCAGCATCAAGCCTACATAAGTGTCTAGCTTGTCTACAAACTGATAGTGTAGGGCACCACGACCGCCTAGTACGATGTGAGAGGTTTTGTAGCCCTGATTTACATTAAGGATTGTGGTCTTGTAGTCAAGCCCGTAGTACCCTACGTAACCACCAACACCGATGGAAGACTTGTCATCAAAGAAATTATCCTTGATGCTGTACTCAAAAGAAGCAGCAAGAGGGGGGATAACCATGCTACCCACACCGTAGGTGCCAAAACCAACACCAGCACTTACGACCTTAGTACCTTGAGAGAAGGTGTCATTCTGAGCTTGAGCGCTAAGACCTAGCAACATTGCACCAATGAGAAATAGTTTTTTCATTTTTAGTGTAACCGTAATTTATTCTTTCGTCTACTCTATTCGAGGCTTTTCGACATACGCCTATGTTTAATAATTAAATACAAAAATAGAATTTGTCCGTCAATGTGTAAAATATCTCACACATTGACGGACAAATTCTATAGCTTTTTTGCTTCTGGAGGGTCTAGCGTAGGTTAATCTGTTGCTTCAACCCCTCCGATACCACAATGTAGCGACCTCTAGGCAAGGTAGACAAATCAATACGAGTTGCCTCCCCCATCACTTCTGTCTGCATGACCAAATAGCCAGAGAGATCATATAGGCGAATTGTAGCAGCCGATGGCATTGTCACGTTGATATGATCCGTAGCATCGGTGGGATAAACCTGTGGGCGTACAAGCATGCTAGAGAGCGAGGCTGCCCCATCTACGCTCCAACCTTTCTTCAGAGCAGCGGCCTTGTTTTCTGCAGAGAGTTCGTTCTGCTCGTTGCTGGTCGCAGTAGCCTTAAAGATAGCATCCTGCCCTAAGCCATTGACATCGGGCAGTTGCTTCACTAGCTCGGTCATGAACTTGTCATTGATGCTATTGCGAGTAGCGTCAATATATCTGATCTGAGTGCACTTTGCCACTGAGAGCAGACGAAGTTTCCCCCCAGAATTGACATCTACGTGCTCTAGCGTACCGGTCTCGTCTAGTATCACAGCCACTAGGTTGGGACAATTGGTCAAAGTGACGGACTTGATGGTACGTGCCCCAGACAGATATAGCCTCTTGAAATGCTGGAGATCTGAAAAGTCGATGTCGCCAAACCACGCCTTAATGGCGAAGATTTCTTCAATCAGTGGGCTATTCTTAAGGTTCAGCTTAGGGAAGAAAGCAGCTTCACACTGCAGGTACTTGAGCTTGGGGAGATTCTCTAGGTTAACCTCATGAGCTCCGCAGTTGGTGATGTATAGTTCTTCAAGAGCTCCACCACTAGGCAGGATGATTTGCTTGATGTTCTGGGTTTGCCCTGTCCCACCAAGAGGCTTCCTTAATCCGTTATCCAATATCTGGACAGGTCGCTTACCCAAAGCAAGAACTTTGAGCTTGGATAACATAGAGAAATCGAAGATGCGCTCCTTGGGACGTGCTCTGAAGATCGTGGGCGTCGTCAAGTCCACTTCCTCAAGATTAATTGCTCCCGAGAAATCAAGCTCCTGAAGTCCAGCATCAATGATATGTAGTCTTTTGAGTAGCCTTTGGTCTCCCTTAATCTCGGTAGAGAAAACATTACTTTTGGCAATGCTCAGCTCCGTAATATCGCCAGTAATCACGATTGGTTGTCCTTTGATCCCCGTGTATTTGCCAGCACCACTATAGGTTTCCTGAACGCCCGAGATTCGGATGTTGCTCCCATGGATTTTGGTTATTTCGAGCGCAGGGGTTTCCTCTGTGGGATCCATGGCAAGCTTGATATCACCTTGAGCTATCAACTGTGTCGAAGCGAACAAGGCAATTCCTAGAGTTGCTAAGTATCTGTAACGTGAAAATAAAGTCTTCATCATTTCGTATACTGTATTAAAATTAAATACTTAAATGGAAGTCTTAGAGCTTCCATCAACCTACGTTGCAAAGTTACACAAAAATATCGCAATGGCAGTCTTAGTGTAGTCCAAATTTTCTTGACAAACAGCTATTTACGCCACTTCTTGGTGCGCTCAAACTCCTTGTATCGCTCGTTGATGTAGGTGATCGCATACTCAATCATCGTATCGCGGCTTTTGGCTCTATCCTTTTGTTTGAGCTCTACCTGATAATCTGGAGCTATCCCTAGCTCTATATTGTTGCCCTGCATATCGAATGTCTGAGTAGAAGAGAAGCGAATGCCCCAACCATTAGGAAGCTCGCTAGACATGGGTAGCCCCCCTCCTCCTCCCGTTCGGTCTCCTACGACCGTCACTAGGGGGAGCCCTTTCATCTTGAGCGTAAAGTCATTAGCAGCACTATATACCCCTCGGTTAGTCAACAGGATTACAGGTTTGAGCCACTTCACGCCAGCTTGTAGAGGAGTTAGTCTGATGGGCGTAAGCGAAGAGAAGTCTTGATGCCCTGGCCCAACTTTGTGCCGAGTAGTACCCACTGTACGCTCTTCCCTCATAAAGTGGCGGGCAAATAGATCACTTGTCGAGACATTACCTCCCCCATTACTTCTGATATCTATGATTAAAGCACGGCACTTGCTTAGGCGGCTCAGAGAGGCGTTGAGATTGCTTGCGCTGAGCGAGGAGGCGAAGCTAGCGAAGCGTAGATAGCCAATGCTATCTTGGGTATGCCCGTTGTACTCGAGCATACAGTAGCGTAGCCCACCAGCCATACGGTACTTATCGCCTAGGTAGTGGCTCACAATATCGGCAGAGAAGTTGCTCGGATAGTCCGTCTGCCAATTCCAGTAACGTCCGTAGTCAAAGGGAGTAATCAGATTGACGTGTCCGTCTTTGAGCTCAGACATCAGCTCTGTCATTACCAGAAAAAGCGAGTCGTTAGTCATTCCCTTATGGATTTTGGGTAGATGCTTGTAGTACATATCTCGCCATGTGGAGTCTTTGGGGAGTTTAAGGTCAAAGAATGAGTAATGCTTATCGAGTGTCTCCCACAGGACATTGTAGTTGTGCAGCGCATCTGCCGAAAAATCTTCTCGCACGGAGCATCTTGAGCCGAGTAGGAGTAGAGCTACCAGGCAGGCTATGGTCTTTGTTTTCATCACTACAGAGGAATCAGAATATGTTCGTCCGTGATCAATTTGCGCCCACTCATCGGCTTGATATAGGTCGTAACGCCGAGGTAAAACGTATGATCGATATGGCTATTGTAGATTTGGTTGAGTGTCCATTGGCGGATCTGAGTGCGGTACCCCATAGAGAGCTGCCCGTAATCCCAAATAGGTAAATCGACAGAGAGGCGAAGTTGCTGAGATTGCATATTGCCTAGATGAATCAGACGGAATCGCTCAAATAGCTCACTTTGCTCTCGTTTGTAGAGCTCGTAATAGTTTTCGCCAAACTCCTGAGCGAAGGCCGTACCGAGTAGGTCTATACGACTAGACAAACGAATCCTTGCTGGGAAGTGACGCCAAGGCAATTGATAGCCGTAGTGTAGGTTTGCCGTCAGAGACAAATCAACCTTTCCCGTTGCCGGATTATTGCCATTGCGCGAGCTGTAGAGTGTTCCCGCGCCTGCCGTTACGCCAGCTCCGGCATACAATCTGCCCCAGAGGCCTGCGCCGAGTCGATACATTAGGCTACGCTCTAGGCGTAGTTGCAGTCGTCTGATGGAGGCATTGCTCGCAGGGTTGACCGTCTGGCTGTAATCGATAGCAACGACGGAGTGATGTAGCCAGCGTGGATCTGCCACACGCGAGGCTGTAGGCCACCAGGAGGGCAGTAAATGTGCCTGCCTCTCTAGGCTATCTCTGCGATAGCCATATCGGAGACCCTCTGTGAGATAGCTCAAATTATAGCCGCCGTAGCGCAGAGGTGAGAGATAGCGATCTTGGAGTATAACCCCTCCCACACCTAGATAATGTGTACGTTGCTTGGGGTTGTGCACAACCTGCTTCGGTTCACGAGGGAACATCTCCCAGCTCAATCGTCCTAGTTGTGCCTCGGACGATGAGCCGAAAGCCAGCAATAAGGCCCAACAGATGCTAAACCTCTGCAGTATCATCCTCGCCATCGAATAGTCCTTTTTCGTAATGGTCATCTTCGCCGTTGTCTTGGTACTGAGAGGTTGCCTCCTCATCTTGCTCCTGCAGAGGGCTCTCCTTGAGGGTGGGTAGCTCTGCCACATAGCCCAGTGGATAGCTAGCCAGACGCTTACCTCTGGCTCTAATGCTCTTAACCATCGCGAAGCTCTCTACATCGACCTCGCTAGTCTTACCCTCCTCAGGCTGCTCGTCTCGCGAGATTTGCAGTCGTGGATAATAGGTGTCTGTGAGCAAAATCAATTTATTCTGCGGATTATCCCCTAGGATCTGCTCACGCTTCTGCTCATGCTCTATGGGGAATCGCTTGATGTATGGATACCCCTGCTCGTCATCCCAATAAACAGCCGTCCAGAGCTTACGCTCGTCGTGCTTCTCCAAGCGCATGATTCCCTCCTCGAAGTGGTTCGTATCGCTAAAGTCTGTCGTATAGCATTCGCCACTCTCTAGGATTACGAGGATGCGATCTCGTGCGTCAAATTCTCCTAGGCGATCACCTTGTCCGTTGTAGTTTAGGCGCATCACATCGCGATCGAACCATACCTCTCGACCACCTAGGGTAGAGAAGCCCTTGCTGTGTAGCTTGATGCTGCTGATTTCGGCTTTGGTAACCAAAAGCCCGACTGCACCTTTGCCCTTGATAGCTATGTCGCTGAAGTCGCGCTCAAACTCGAAGAGCCTCTGCTTGCGGCTGTGCATCTTGAGCTTAATGGTAATCTTCTCCGCCTCTCCGTTGCTATTGGCCGAGAAGTAGAGGATGCGCGACTTATCGCTCCCTCGAGTGAGGTCGTAGACTTTCTCTCGTATGATTCCCGAGAGGGCGAAGCGCTTGGCATAGCTGGTGCCAGTAGCGCCATCTCGATACACCACATTATATATCGTACGGTCGTCACCACGCAAGAAGCGCGCCACATGTACCACTTCTTCTTTGCCATAGAATCGCTTATCTTCTACTTTGAAAACCACGTACTTCCCCGAGCGGAAGAACATCACGATGTCGTCTAGCTCCGAGCAATTGGTTACAAACTCCCCATCCTTGAGCCCTGTACCCACAAATCCCTCAGAGCGATTGATGTAGAGCTTGCTGTCTAGCTCGGCTACCTTGACTACCTCGATCGAGCCAAAGTTCATGATCTTGGTACGTCTAGGATACGCCGCACCATAGCGAGCCTCGAGATGCTCGTACCAGTGAATACAGTACTCTGTGATATGTTTGATGTCGTGCTTGATGCGCTCAATGTCTTGCTGTATCTCCAGCATTTGCGCCTCGTGTTTGGGTAGATTGAAGCGCAGGATACGAGCCATCCTAATCTCTAGCAGACGCTTGAGGTCGTCTTGCTCAATCGGGCGAATGAATTGGTCTTTGAAAGGCTCCAAGCGTTGGCCGATATGCTCCAGAGCCACCTCTTCGCTCGATGCCTCCTCAAACTCCCGATCCTTATAGATACGCTCCTCGATGAAGATTCGTTCGAGCGAAGCCGACAGATACTGCTCCTCTCGCTCGCTAAGCCTCATCCTCAGCTCCATATCGAAGAGCTTCTTGGTGCGTTCTACCCCATAGCGAAGTAGCTCGCTTACGTTGGTGAAGAGCGGTTTGTCGTCGTAAATCACGCAGCAGTTGGGCGAGATACTCAGCTCACAGTCGGTAAAAGCATAGAGTGCATCGATGGCCTTGTCCGAAGAAACGCCTGACGCTAGAGTAATACGGATGTCAGTCGCCGCCGCCGTCATATCATCTACGCGCTTGATGCGTATCTTGCCTTTCTCTACTGCCTTGAGGATGCTCTCGATGAGAGAGGTCGTAGTTTTGCCAGCAGGGAGCTCCGAGATAGATAAGGTACGGCCATCGATTTTGTCAATCTTGGCACGGCTCTTGAGAGAACCGCCACGTTCTCCATCGTTGTAGCGCGAAACGTCAATTAGTCCACCTGTGGGGAAGTCGGGATATAAGGTGAACGGCTCGCCTCTGAGATAGGCACAAGCCGCCTGACAGAGCTCAACGAAGTTGTGTGGCAAAATCTTGGATGAGAGCCCTACGGCTATACCTTCTGCTCCTTGAGCTAGGAGCAAAGGGAAGCGTACGGGTAGGGCAACGGGTTCGTCTGTCGTGCCGTCGTAGGTTTTCTTCCACTGTGTGATGCGCTCGCCAAACACCGATTCTAGCGCAAAGGCCGATAGCTTCGCCTCGATATATCGCCCTGCAGCAGCCGAATCGCCAGTAAGGATATTCCCCCAGTTACCTTGGGTATCTATCAGGTAACCCTTTTGTCCCAGCTGCACAAGAGCGTCGTTGATCGAAGCATCTCCGTGCGGATGATACTTCATCGTCGTCCCCGCTATATTCTGTACCTTGATGAGCTTGCCATTGTCCAGCACGCGCATGTTGTGCAGGATGCGCCTCTGCACAGGCTTTAGTCCGTCGTCTATGTGTGGTACAGCTCTCTCTAGGATTACATACGAGGCATAGTCTAGAAACCAAGTCCTATACATTCGGCTCAGATAGCTGAGCTCGGGCTTGTATTCGGGCACGACCTCGGGTAATGCATCATCGGCATGATCATCAGAGCCCAATGGTTCATCTACAGGGTGGGAGGCTCCTTCTGTATCGAGAGGAGATAGGTCTACTTGGTCGTTTGGGGGGAGTATATCTTCGGGGCGCATCTTATTTGATTAAATTGCTATTATGCAAAGATAACAAACAGTAGCTATTCAGCCCAAAGGCTCTGAGCTCTGTACTCAAACTAAGCCCCCACTGAAGCGTGCCATGTCGATAAACCTGACCTAGAGGGGACAAAAAGAATATCCGAAGATAGCAAGACCTTCTGCGGATGCGCCCCTCCTAGTGCTGTTGTCTAGACCGATATATCTCCCCAAGTAGCACGACTTGGTAGGTTTTGTTATCTTTGTCAAGTATTCCTATCAATAATTTAACCAAATATATGAATCAAAATAAAAAAGGTAATCCGATAGCTCGTGCATACCGTTTCTACGTCGATGGCTTCAAGGGGTTAAGCCGTACGAGTCGCATCCTTTGGCTGATTATAGGGATCAAGCTATTCGTGATGTTTGCCGTGCTGAAGCCGTTCTTCTTCCCCAACCACACCAAAAAGGAGGCGCAGAGGCTAGAGATGACGGGAGCTGAGTTTGTACAGAACGAACTCATCGATCGAGGAGCCGAATGAGCGCTTATAAGACTGGCAGCATTTAAGTCGGACTATTCACTTAAGCAAATAAACAATCAATACTCAATTTCATTATTATGCACTTAGAATCACTAATGGCTTGGTCTAGAGCTCAGTTTGCTCTGACGGCCATGTATCACTGGCTCTTTGTACCTCTAACCCTAGGGCTTGGGATTATCATGTCTCTAGCCGAAACGCAGTACTACCGCACGGGCGATGAGTTCTGGAAGAAGAGTGCCAAGTTTTGGCAGAAGCTCTTCGGGATTAACTTCGCCATTGGGGTGGCTACTGGGATTATTCTAGAGTTCCAGTTTGGGACTAACTGGTCCAACTATAGTACGTTTGTCGGCGATATATTTGGTGCGCCACTGGCTATCGAGGGGATTCTGGCCTTCTTCATGGAGTCTACTTTCATTGCCGTGATGTTCTTCGGCTGGGATAAGGTCAGCAAGCGATTCCACCTAGCTTCTACATGGCTAACCATCATTGGTGCGACCATATCGGCCATTTGGATTTTGGTAGCGAATGCATGGATGCAGAATCCTGTGGGTATCGTCTTCAACCCAGACACGGTACGCAGTGAGATGAATGACTTCTGGGCTGTGGCTCTATCATCTACCGCGATTATCAAGTTCTGGCATACGGTGATCTCTAGCTGGACCCTCGGGGCACTCTTCGCCGCTGGTGTGTGTGCTTTCTATGCACTACGCAAGCAGAATAAGGAGTTTGCACTGCGCAACTTCAAGATCATTGCGCCTTTTGGGCTTGCTGCAGCCTTGCTTACAGCTATGACAGGGCATACCTCTGCGGTTGATGTCGCCGAGAATCAGCCCATGAAGCTCGCAGCTATGGAGGCGCTCTATGAGGCTGGCCCATGCGATGGTAAGGGAGGTTGTGCCGATGGGCAGGGTATTCCTCTGTCTGCTTTCGGTATGCTTAACCCCGCCAAGGAGTCTCCGGACGATGGCGTAGATCCATACTTGTTCAATATAGAGGCTCCTCGTGCACTCTCGTACTTAGTGGCCGGCAATGGCAATACCTATGTGCCTGGTATCAACAATATCCTACGTGGCGACTACTACCTGCCCGATGGTACCAAAGCTCTGTCTGTAGAGGAAAAGATGGCTCGTGGTCGTGAGGCAATCGCAGCACTCAAGGACTACCGATCGGCCAAGAAAGCTGGTGATGAAGCACAAGCCGAGGCTAGTAAGGCAAAGCTCGATGAGCACTTCCCCTACTTCGGTTATGGCTACTTCGATAGCAAGTACGAGGTCGTGCCCCACGTTCCCACGGTGTACTACTCCTTCCGCATCATGGTGGGGCTAGGGACTGCCTTTATTTTGCTTTTCGCTCTGCTCACATGGTTTACGTTCTGGGGCAAGAAGCCTGTCATCGGTACACGCTGGCTCATGTGGTTCGCCATTATCTGCACCCCTCTGGCATGGGTAGCTAGCCAATCTGGTTGGATTGTAGCCGAGCTGGGGCGTCAGCCTTGGACCATTCAGAATCTGCTCCCCGTGCGCGCTGCAGTATCTAAGCTAGAGACTTCGTCGGTGATCATCACTTTCACGCTCTTCTTCCTGCTCTTTACGCTGATGCTCATCGCAGAGCTCAACATCATGCGTAAGGCTATCAAGAAAGGCCCTGACCATCACTAATCCACCAATCATCTAAATATACTGATCAAAATGAGTTACGCATTTTTTCAAGAATACTGGTGGTTCCTCATCTCTGTACTAGGAGCCCTCTTAGTTTTCCTGCTATTCGTACAGGGAGGGCAGTCGCTCTTCTTTAGCCTCGGTAGCGACAAGACCGATCGCAAGCTATTGGTCAACTCTGTGGGGCGTAAGTGGGAGTTCACCTTTACGATGTTGGTGGTCTTTGGGGGAGCTTTTTTTGCTTCTTTCCCTATGTTCTATGCGACGAGCTTCGGCGGCGCATACTGGGTGTGGATGCTGATCCTCTTCTGCTTCATCATCCAAGCTGTATCGTACGAGTATCAGAGCAAGCATGGTAATATCTGGGGTAGTAAAACCTATCAGATTTGCCTCTTCATCAATGGTCTACTTGCTCCAATACTACTCGGCACAGCAGTCTCTACCTTCTTCACAGGGGCTAATTTCTCAATCAATCGCGATGCGATCTTTGACCTTGACGGGACGAGCCAGGTAGTCTCTCAGTGGATGCCCTACGCTGGGCTACAGCTACATGGGCTAGAGGCTGTACTCAATCCATGGAATGTAGTTTTTGGTATCGCAGTGTTTTTCCTTAGCCGTACGTCGGCTCTGCTCTACTTCATCAACAATATTGAGGACGTAGATCTAGACCGTAACGCACGTCGCCGTCTAGCTTGGAATGCTGCTGCATTCTTGCTCTTCTTCTTGCCTTACCTCTCTTATCTACTGACTAAGGAAGGCTTTGCGCTCAACCCAGAGACGAGTGAGATCTTCATGCAGCCCTACAAATACTTCCACAACCTCATGGAGATGCCCCTAGTACTCGTGGCCATGCTCGTCGGTGTGGTGCTCGTACTCACTGGTATTCTGATGACTCTACTCAAGCCCAACTTCAAAAAAGGAATTTGGCTTGAGGGGGGTGGTGTGATTCTGACGGCTCTAGCGCTCTTCCTGATCGCCGGGTGGAACAATACGGCCTACTATCCAACCCTTGCCGATGGACACCTACAGGAGTCGCTGACGATCTACAACAGTTCGTCTAGTTTCTTCACGCTCAAGACGATGAGCTACGTCTCCCTCTTGGTACCATTCGTGGCTGCCTATATGATCTACGCATGGCGCGCCCTAGACCTGCACAAGATCACAAAGAAGGAAATGGAAGATCCACACGGACATAACTACTAGTTAGCTATACACTTATAGACCTATAGGGGCTGTGGCAAAATTCAATTTGCCACAGCCCCTTTTAGGTGTCTCAGAATGCGCAAAATGCAAGGCGCTAAGACTGAGGCTGAGGGAGCATACTGGAGAATGTCGCAAGTAACACAGCAGTTTGCGTATTATGACACACTGCCATATATGATGCGGTTTGCCTATTTGAGCGACTTGACCACCTCTCTGAGCTTGACGATTAGCTCGTCTAGTGGCATACCACTACGCTCGCTCATGATCGCCACTGTAGCCTTGGGGATGATGATACGTGCTAGGGGCGAATGGAGCATCTTGAAGGCACTATTGACCTTGGGGAGCTCGTCCTTGAGCGCTGGATAGGCTTTGAGTAGGTCTTTGAGCTTGGTCTCGGCTGTAATATCCTCGACTGCCTCTAGCGTTTTGCCCTTGTCGTCTACCTCTTCTTGGCTAGGTCTCTCCTCGCCCGAACTTGTACTCTCGCTCGTGCCGTATGCCCCGGACGATTTGCTCGCCCCTCTAGTATCTTGGCTCCACTTGAGCAGTGTGCGTGAGTCCTGTAGCTGCCGAATGCGGGTACAGTCCTGCATCATCTCTAGCACACCTCTAAACCGTCCCTCGGCATCGCGTACGGCTACGTAGTAGATGTAGATGAATAGCCCGGGTTTGTTGATCCAAAAATCCACACTATCCTGCTCCCCGGATCTAAACTTCTCGATGATCTCCTCCACTAGATGTACGCTGGTGCGTGGATGGCAATTCTTTACATCGCGCCCGATGACGTTTTTGCTACGTGGGAAGACACGATGGTCGGTATCTGAATAGAAGCACACCAGTTCGTTCTCGTCCACGAACGAGATGTCGATAGGCAGATGCTTATAGATGAGGTTGATTTGCTCTAGTGTGAGCTGTCCTGTCGTGACATCAAGTAGCTGATTAGCTCCGCCTATCTGATAGCCGTATTTGCCTAGTAGCGTTGCGAGGTCGGCAGCAAAGCCCGAGGGTTCTACCCCTTGCGCGTCTCCTAGGCGAGAGGGAGCCTCCGCCATGTCTCCCACTTGGATCCAAGCGAATCCGATCTCTCGGTCGCCAGACTTCATCTCCTCAAACTCCTCGTGGCTAATCATGGCGAGAGAGGTAGGGTAGAGGATAGCCTCTTCCTTCTGCATCAGATCTCGGATGTCGGCCACTAGGGTGGGCTGTAGCTCGATGAACTCATCATCGCGATCCTGCTCGAGAAGCTGACGAGCATCGCGGATTTCGTCTCGGATGAAGTCGTCGAGTAGCCACATCGTTTTGGTAGGCCGATCGAAGCCCTTGCGCTCGAGCACTGAATAGAGCTGATTTTGTTTGCGCGATAGGTGCGTGCGCCACTGAGCCAGTTGGTCGTATAGCTCGAGCCACTGATTCTTGATGACGGGGTACTGCACGAGGTCCTCTACGGCGAGCAGTAGGCGGCGCATCTCATCGTTCTCTCGGTAGTAGCACATGATGGGGTGGTCGTCGGCGAGCTCGGGGCGGCTGACATCCATAATCCCCTCGAATAGATCCATCATGGCCTGAATATCCTCTTTGCGGCATTCGTCTTCCTCGATTGCCTTGAGCTCCTGCTCGGCTAGAGCGATTTCATAGGGCTTGAGCCTCTGTACACGACTCTTGAGCTGCTCCTGTGCTTCTCGTAGGGAGATTTTGCCAGCATTGTAGGCTTCCTTGACCTCAAGGACGAACTTGAGTTGCTCTAGATCCACCTCTGGTAGATGGCTTTTCATCTTCTCGGACTGCATAGCTTAGTGGCGATTGATGAGATAAACAAAGAAGTCTACATGCTCTATAGCATATATCCCTACGGACGACTCTCCAGCGAAGTGGAGGACCTCGCCTGGGCAGAGCTTATGCTTCTCCGTTTGGTTGAGTGTAACCTCGGCTACACCCTTGACTACGGTGAAAAATACTTCTTGACCTACGTGGTCGTGAGCTGGTACACTGCCTCCAGCCTCTAGTTGTAGATGGACGAGCATGAGCTCTTTGGTGTCAATGAGACGACCTATCTGTGATAGTTTATTACCTAGCATAGCGATTACATTTTTGAAGTTTGACAATTACTACTCCACAAAGGTACCGACTAGGTCTATCTTGCTCTGTAACATAGGTTACAGCCTTGGGAATAGTTAGTCCCGTCTTATAGAACCGCGACGTGCAGCGCCGAAAATTATCCACCTGCGTATTCATTCCGTCCATTGGACGGCGACGCAGCACGCGGCGTCGCTACAAGTTCATCTTAATTGCCTTTTAACTAGATCGTTCTGTCCTGTAGCAACGTAGCGCGCAGCGTTGAAAAACCGAAGACTTGCAAATCGTTTTTTCGCGTTTTTAGTTAAAGGATGTAAACGAATTTAACTGGAATTCGGGCAAATGGGAAGGCGATTTGGGGCGACTGGTTCACCTTGGCCGAAAATCTCTGAGAGTTTTTTTCGGATTGTAGGACTAATCCGTTTCGGTGTGTACACACATCCGAAAAGATTAGTGCAGAGAAATTCTGAAATGATAGCATTACACGGATGAAATCAGATTAAACTTGTGCTTATTTGTCTGTTTGTCAATTGGATATAAATCTTTTGTTTTAGAGGGGTATTCCCATGCGTCTGGGACCAAGTGCCAAAATAGAGGTGAACGCAACCTAGGGCCTCGTAGGGGGCAAATACGGGCTTTGCCGTTTTACGCCCTCTCGGAAGGAATGGACACTCAAAAATCGCCGTAATTGTATAAATTTGTGTATATCATTTTAATTTGCAGTGCTATAATTCTAGAATAAAACCTGTTATAATTCAATCTAAACTATTATATTTGCACCATAAACCATTGACAAAGGAGCGGTTGATGCGTCGAGAAATCACATAGAGCAGCGTACAGTGAGAGGAGGTATGCCAGTATGCTGATACAACGCGATTGTTTTGAATATCCTAATAACCTAAATTGATCACACTATTATGGTACAAAGAGTTGTAATAGCCATACTCTTCTTCGTGCTGTTGCCGGCTACTAGAGGATATGCGCAAGTCCGAGTTTTCGATGCTAGGGTAGAGCAGTATGGGCAGCTGAAGCAAGTATTAGGCTCGGAATGGAATGTCGTAGACTCGTTAGTTGTACATGGGCCAGTGAATGCTGCCGATTTTAGGACGATGTGGCGTTGCGCTTTCGAGGGTAGACTCACTGTCCTCAATTTGGAGAACGCACAGATAGAAGGGAAGAGAATCCCTGATTATGCTTTTTGGGATAGGCGCAAGCAGATTTTTGATGATGGTAGAGTTCACTACCTAAATATTAGGAGAATTATTTTGCCAAACGATGTAGAGAAAATCGGATTTTGTTCTTTTTCGAGGATGAAGTTAGAGATCATTAACCTCCCAGAGACGTTGCGGGCATTGGATCATTCTTCCTTCTCCAACTGCCATTTCCTCCGAGTTGATCCGCTTGTTATCCCAGAGGGCATTACAGAGATCCCTCTACAGTGTTTCCTAAACTGTCAAGCCTTCAAAAAGGTGGTACTCCCATCAACTATCAAGACCATAGGCGAGTCTGCGTTCTACAACACCCGAATCTGGGAAATCAATTTTCCTGAAGGGTTGGATAGTATTGGCTTGGCAGCTTTTCATGGATCTGGCGATCTGCGAGAGGCCGTTCTCCCCAATACAGCTCAGAAACTGGGCAATTTTGTATTTTCGATGTGCGACAGTCTTAGAGTCCTGCGACTCCCAGAGGGTATTACTCGGATCCCCAACAACTTTGCATCCTACTGCAATATGTTGGAGGAAATTAAAATCCCTGAGAGTGTGACAGAGATTGGGTCATGTGCCTTTGATATCAATGGTAGTCTGAGGAGAGTGCATTTCCCCTCAAAACTCAAGCGTATCGGCAAAGATGCATTCGGGTATTCTCCCATTGAGATGCTTGTTTTCCCTGCAACCCTAGAGTACATCGGAGGAGGAAGCTTTGCAGGTCTAGATGAACTAAAAAAGATATATTCTCTATCGGAGGAGCCCCCACACTGTGCTGAAGATTGGGTGAATCCAGGGAAAGGCCCTTTTTATGGATATACCCCTGAGGATACTCCAGTCTACGTCCCTATAGGCTCCGCTGAGAAGTATAGACGTGCGTTTGGATGGAGCTACTTCACCAATTTCATAGAGACGAAGAGCTTCCCAATGGGCATTGAGCAGCTAGCAAAGCCTAGCAAAGGGCTGTATAGAGTCTATAGCCAAGGCGATAGAGTAGTCATGGAGGCCTTAGGTGCCCCTGACTCTCCTTGTCGCTACACTGTCTATACCCTTGGAGGACAAACGATTGATCGAGGTACATTCCTAGACAGTCATACATTGCAGATCAGCGAGAAAGGTCTCTATGTAGTTCGCATAGAGGGATGCACCTACAAGATAGAGATCTAGGGGAAGAGGATACAAGATCTCGGAGCAATAGCATGGGGGCTGCGTCAAAATTCACTTTTGTTGCAGCCCCTTGTAGGTGTTTCGGAATGTGTAAACCCTCTTTTGGCGTTACCCCAGAACAAATTTTCATCCGAGAAGGTATGATTATTTGTCTGACGGCAAAACCTATCAATGAATAAATTTGTTCTCTAACGAGAAGATTGCAACAAATGAACATCAACAAACTAATATTAATCGGGATGGCTGTGCTTGCCTCATGCGGTATGGCGATCTCTCAAAACGAAACTAAAATGGCTACAGTAACACTAAAGAAAGACATTACGATTAACCTAAACGGCCAGCTCCCAGCAGTAGGCTCTATGGCTCCAGACTTCAAGGTCGTGAAGACTGACCTTAGCGAAGTATCCCTCGCAGACTTCAAGGGCAAGCGTGTAGTGCTCAATATCTTCCCTAGCGTAGATACAGGTGTTTGCGCTGCTAGCGTACGTCGCTTCAATCAGGAGCTAAGCAACCTAGAGAATACTGTGGTGCTCTGCATCTCCAAGGATCTACCTTTTGCCCTTGGTCGCTTCTGTGCTGCAGAGGGTCTAGAGCAGGTGATCCCAACATCTGCTTTCCGCTGCGACTGTTTCGAGAAGGCCTATGGTGTGCTACAGGTAGACGGTCCTCTACGTGGTTTGCTCGCACGTGCTGTAGTCGTTGTAGACGAGGCTGGTAAGGTAGTCTATACTGAGCTTGTGCCAGAGATTACTCAGGATCCTAACTTCGACGCCGCTCTAGCTGCGCTTAAGAAGTAGTTTGCTCGATAGTATTTAGTCGATATGATGAGGGCGATGTGTCGAAAAGCGAATTTCGGGACATCGCCCTTTGTCTATCAAATCACAGCTATTCAGGTAGCTATCGTATATCAATAACTTAGAACATTATGAATAAGTCTCTCTCATTCCTCGTCTATGCAGGTCTGTGGCTTTTGCTTGTACTAGCACAGACCTTCGTGACCTCGGGGGCTGGCGATGCGCCTAGTGTGTTTGTTTCGCCAGAGCATTACTATTCGATCTGGATGGTAGATCTCTATCTGATTTTACTCTTCTATGCCAATTATTACATCCTAGCTCCTAAGATGATTAGGCGTAGGCTCTTTGCTCCCTACATCGGTCTAGTGGCTGTCGCTGCACTGATTGGCTTTTTGATCCCTATAGTTCTCTACTCTGCTTGGCAGTGGACGATGCCCGGTGTGCCTGTCGGTACGATGCCTCTAAGCCTGCTTGGGGTCATCGGTGCTATTGCCGCCATGAGCTTAGGCTTGGCGGTGCGTAGTGTGCTCGAGTGGATTAAGCTTGAGGATCAGCACAAACTAGAGAAGTCTAGCCTAGCTGAGCTGGAGCAGAGCCTCTCGGAGCAGACGTCTAGGGCCGAGCAGCTTGAGCGATCACTTCATGAGCAGACGGCTCGTATCGAGGAGCTAGAGCAGTCCCTTAGAGCCCAAACGGCACGAGCCGAAGAGCTCTCTAGACCAGCCAGCACGGCTCTGCCTCAAGAGCCGATGGGGATGCAGTAGAGGTTGGCTATGATGCATCATAATAGAAAGGGACTGTGGAGAAATCGAATCTCTCCACAGTCCCTTTTTGTATAGTTTATGTATTCTCTAAACTACAGTCTAGGCCATAGTATTGTAGAGGGGATTTGGGTCTCCACTCGATCCTCAATTGTATTGGGGAGGTTGTGGAAGAAGTCTAGGCCTGTTTTCTCTTCTAGCTCGCGGATCCTAATAGCCTTAGATAGATGGCGGGTATGCTTTGGGTGAGCTTTGTGCTCTACCCAGAAGGCTATTCCTTGGTAATCCGTCCCTCGCTGAGCGACTACTGCCATCCAGTAGTACTGAGGTATGACCATCGTGCCTTTGAGGCGACGCGACTCGATAAGGTCGTCCGAGATGGTTCCTCCCTTGGCGACATAGAGTATGTCTCGGAAGTTATTATCTCGTCCCCAGCTCCTAACAAGCTCCTCTAGCTTGGCCCAGTACTCCTGATTGAGGGGGCCTCTCTGTGGGCTCATATTGGTGTAGTAGAAGGTCTGTACATTTGCCTCTCTGCTATGTACTCGGTCCTCCGATGCCACGAGGTGTCCGCGGTCGAAGCCACTACCCTTGAAGAAGCCGCTTGTGTCGAACTGGCTAGGTACTTTGGGATCCCAGCCCCATCCCTCCGTTCGTCCAGTTACTTTCTTGGAGTTGTTCTTGTCGAAAGTGAATGCGACCCAACGTGAGTGACGTCTCTGCGTATCATACTCTAGGGAATAATTGACCGACCCGTCTTTGAGGTAGTGCGTGATGAAGTAGTTGTGCGCTCCACCCGCTAGACGTGGTAGCTCGATGAGCTTTAGGTCGCCTAGGATATGTTCGTCCGTAGGCTCGGGCTGTGGGTTTGGCTTAGGATTGGGACCTGGCTCAGGCTCAGGTTTCCGTTTCCCTTGCTGGATGATCTGGAAGGTATCTGTGCTATTGCCGATGCGAGCTTTGAGGATGATGCTACGCTCCTCTCCTATGTTCTCTTGGACGTTGACGATGATAGCTTGGTTGCCCTTACCCTCGGTTACATCAAGAGTAATCCATTTGGAGAAGCTGGGTTCTTTCTCGATTTGCCAAGCTCCGTTACTCTGGACTTGAAGGAAGAATGTGGCGCTCTCTTCGTTCAGGAGTTTGACTTTGGCGGGGGAGTCGGAGGTGCTTAGAGAGATCTTTAGGTTGATCTCTGGCTCACCACGCTTGCTCCCGATACAGCCCGTGAGGACTAAAGAAAGTAGCAGGGCTATGCACCCTGCTACCGAATAGAATCGCTTCATTGTTGATGATAGATTAGCGTTTGCCTAGGGTTGTAACATCATCTTTTTTATGCTCATCCCACTCGCTAGAGGTGTAAGTGGCGTTAGGCTTACTGATGCTGGCTTTGCGGTGTAGGGTAATGTCTTTGGCTGCACCCTTGGTGCCATTCAGCCAAATATTGCCCCAAGTACCTACTACGTCAATCATCGTATCCCCTTTGAAGAGTGCCACGTTATCATTTCCATTGAAGTTGATGACTTCGGCATTTTTCGTTGCATCTCCCGTGTAAATAGTTGCTTGGGTATGTGCAAAAACCATAGTCTGTTTCACTCCTAGCTTCCCTTCAAGAACAAGTTTTTTGATGCCAGATTTTTTGCCATTCTTGTCATCCCCGCTATAGTTATCCATCTGCAGGCTGTAGCCTCCCTTGGCTAAATCAATCTCAGCATCCGTGGGATTGTAGATCTGGATATACTTATTCATTTTAGTACCCTCTACATACGTGATGATCATGATATCAGTATCACTGGGGGTTGGCTTAGGCTCGGGCTTAGGATTGGGTTTAGGATCAGGGGTTGGGTCTGGCTTAGGTGTTTCGCCGAAGCGAGGAGCCGTCAGTGCCATATCAGCCTTAGTTCTTGGCCAAAGCGTGTACTGGCATACGCCCTCTTTACTGATATTCTTGCTTAGGATGCCGACGATAGAGCCACTACCCGTAGGGCGTGCATCACCCTTGAATGGAGCGTAAGCCGATATACCTACAGAGAGAGTTACCTTATCAGTAAGTGCTGGGTCGGTATCAAGCGGTAGGTAGGCAGATTTCTTGGAATCGGCATTGAGGACGCCGTTGGTATCCTTGAGCTGAGTCTTGCTGATCTTCACGAGGATGTTCTCTATCTTCTGCTCTTGTAGTTGCTCTACGGTTAGCTCTGCAGGCGTGAGAGATTTGGTTTGGCCTGTTGCAGAGATCTTGTTACCCGTTAGTGCATCGGCTACATCTGTGAAGTCGATCTGTAGAGAGCCGCTGTATCGCTTCACGGTAGCGCCTTGGGCGAGTACTTTGAGCTCGGCATCCTTGGCGAACTGTGGTTTGCTGCCCTTGGGGAGGCGTAGCGTGATGCCCTGGCTACCTTCTTGCACCACTAGGTTGAGTAGGCTCTGCATGTTGTTGCCCGCAATGTCGTTGAGGAGCGTAACCTTGAGCTCTACGGCTTCCTCTACCTTGGCGTCGGCTCCTTTGTCATACTTCTTGACGAAGTCTGCAAGGCTCATCTTAATCGTTTCTCCGGGTTGTGGCTTAGGAGTGTCGCCTTCTTGGCAACGATCCTCGGTCATCTGCATATCTGCTAGGCTACGAGGGGCAATGTTGTAGAAGCGGATCTGTGTCTTGTCATTTTTGTCCTTGGTAAGCTGTAGGACACCTGTGACGCTACCACGTTTCTCTGGGATAGCCTCTGTGCCAAACTTAGCATTTTTAAAGACCGTTACGCTCACCTTGTTCTTGCCTTCTGGAGTGGGCTGGCAGTCAGTGATCTGGTGGTTGGTTGTCTTGGAGCCTTTGACGAGTGTGCCATCTGTATTGATGAACTGTACACCCGATACCTGCACGAGGATGTTGTCGTACTTGCCTTCGTAGATTTGGGCGATGGTGAGAGCCTTAGGCTCTAGTGTTTGCATCTGACCCTTACGCTCAAAGCTTGCAGCATTGGGCAGGGTGAGCTGTAGAGATACGTCATTGAAGTAGGCTAGCTTAGCCCCCTTGGCCTTGATGCGCACTACTTCGCCGGGCTTGAGGTCGCGCACTTCGTCTTTGAGGATGACGGGGATGCCGACTTCACCTGCCTGTACGACAATGAGCTTGCCGAAAGGTTGGTTGGCTTGAGCTACATCAGTAAGTACTACAGCTTCGAAGAAAATGTCCTCGTTGATGCTGGGGATATCAGTTCCCTTGTCGTAGGTTTCTAGGAATTTAGCGAGAGGCATGCCCTCAAACTGAGGCTCCTCGGGATTGCCTGAGCCAGCCTGCTTGATTGTGATAGCTTGTGCCTTAGTCCCAGCCTTGATGAGGAGCTGTCCTTGACGGGCTACCGCTGTATTGGGGAGCACTTTCACCGTAATGGTGTGAGAGCCAGAGCTACCCTCCTTGGGGCTCACATCAAGCCAAGAAGATGAGTTGGAGACGATCCACTTACGATTGGTGTGTAAGGTGAAGTTGGTCGACCCGCCCTCTTGAGCGTATTCGATCGTTTCGTTCTTTACTCCCTCTATTGTTAGTTCGGGGGATTGGTAGGCATCGTCGTTGTCCTTACAAGAGGCGAAGATACTGCCTAGGGCTAGCACTCCAGCTATCAGGTGGAGTGAGCGCATGCGGATGTTACCTAAGATGTTCATTGAATATGGAATGATTGATTATTAACGATTAGAAGCGAGGGGCACTCATACGTGCATCCGATTCGCGTAGTAGGAGCAACTGTGGGGTGTCGCGGAAGTAGGTCAAGATTGCCGTGATGCTACCCGAGCCTTGAGGTAGCTTACGCCCAGCAAACTTGGCATAGCTACTGGTGCGTACGATGAGAGTTCTACCAGATTGATCTACGAGCGTGCGATTGACATAGCCTTGGCTCTTGCGGTCGTCTGGGGCTGCATAGGTTAGGTTGAGTTCGCTCTCTGAGAACTGTACCCCATCGATCTGCACGAGCGTACCTGCATACTTTGGGTTTACATTGGCGATAGATAGTTTACGGGGAACTACCGAACCTCTCTCTACGAAGAGGAGAACTTCAGGGGCGAGTTTCTCTGGGTAGAATGCCGTTTCGTACTTGGGGTCGAGTGATCTGTAGCCGAGGTTGATATGATCGGCATATCGGCCAAGAGTCATACCACGAGCACGCAGATAGATCTTACTCCCCTGCGGGTAGATTGTACTGAGGTTACCCAAGGATAGCTTGAGCTCTAGACCTCCTGTCTCATCTTGGATGTAGCAGGTGCGATATAGGTTGCCCTCGGTGTCGTCCGAGGCTATCGTAGCGCTGACGATTACATCTTCGGCAATCGTCAGAGGCGTGCCGGGGTAGATCGCCTTGAGCTGAGCCACTGTATGTGTAGGCTTGAGTTTATCAATGAAACCCTGCCTATTCTGTGGTGCTGGTTCGTCTGGTCTATTGTAGTTGCAGGCTGTCGTGAGACCAAGTATAGCGGCAAAGACAGCCAATGTCTGAAGCCATTTCATAATTCGTGTCATTATTATGTATATGAGAAACCCACTACCCTAGAACTGAAGCGACGTATTGAAGAAGAAGTTCGTCCCATAGAGGTAATAGTACTTGGAGGCGAATGGCGTGTGTAGCACGCTTTCGCCTGCCTCGTTGGTGTAGGAGCGTGTACGCAGCTGCTCAAACCCGCCACTGTGAATCTGCTTATTGTTGAGGACATTGCTCACGGATAGATTTAGTCGGAGGAACACATCACGCTTGATGCGCCATGAGTAACCAGCGAAGAGATCTACTGTGAAGCCATCCTTGAGGCGTTCGGGTAGAATCTTGCTCTCGGGAAGGAAGGCACGGCCTGCATCGGTGCGAGGCACGGGAGCCATAGAGAGATAGTTGCGTCCGAAGTAATTGGCGTTGATGCCAAAGGTCCCGTACCAAGGAGCTCGATAGGTAAGACCAAGAGTAGCGGCTGTCTGTGGAGTCCCCGAGATATTTAGTCCCTTCCAGTATACGACGTCCTGCTCGACGATGCGATTGACGTTGTCGATCGTCTGGATGTACTCGGGATTGCTGTCGTATTGGTATTGCCCTAGAGCCATGGCTCCGTTGAGCGTGAGGGTAGGGGATAGCTTAGCCTCTAGCCCTACCTCTACACCGAGATGGCGCGTAGCGATGCCCGAGAGCGTGTAGTTGGAGAAGGCAGCGTGCTGGTCGGAGTAGAAGTTCATCGTACGAGTCTTGTCCGCAATTCTAGTGTAGAAGGCCGTTAGACGACCACGTAGCCAAGGCAGGCGAACGGCATAGCTCAGATCTGCCGAGAGCATACGCTCACTCTTGGGGTCGGCGATGCGCGTGTCTCGCGTACGAGGAGAGATGAAGATGCTATTGAATGTGGGGGCTTGCTCTACGTAGGCAGCGTTGAGCACGAGGAAGTGCTGTCCGCTGATTTTATACGTTAGTCCGAGTTTGCCAGCTAGATCGGTAAAGTCTGTGCGAGGTGATGCACCGAGAGAGTTGTCGGGGAATAATCCTCTCTGCTGATTGCCCTGTCTGTACATAGTGGTGTACGTAAGCGATACAGCTGTATAGGCATCGAAGCGACGGAAGTTGTACTTTAGGTTGAGCCAACCCTGAGCCCTGTCAATGATTGCGTCATAGTCGTAGCCGAAGCGATCACCCTCTCTGGCGATGCGATCTGGATTTCTCAAATCCATCTGAGCTTTGCTAGGATCTCCTCCGAAATCTCTGTCTGCGAACTTGTCGATGTCGTATGCGTAGTCTGCCCCTAGTAGATCGCCTACCTTGGTGTATTGCTCTGTGCGGTTGTGGCGGTAGTTGACGCCTGCATCTAGTCTGATCCAATCGCTCGCAATCCAGTTGAGCGAAGATGCCAAAGCAAACTCTTGCTGGTCGCTGTGGCGTCGCTCGATCATATAGAGAGCTCGCTTACCCTCGGCGAGGAGTTTGCCCTCGGAGTTGTAGAGGGGAGCTGTGTTGCTTCGGTTGATTTGGTAGAGCTTCTCCCAATTGATGTAACGCGTATTGGGATCGCTTAGCCAATAGTCCTCGTACAGTAGTGCCGTCTCTGGATCTTCCTTGCCTGGAGTTGCCATGTCTGTGAAGTAAGAGGGCAGGTAGCGGTAGTAGTCTGGGCGAGGATCGGGGGCGTTGTACCAGTTGAGCGACGAATAGCTGTTGTAGCCGAAGCGGTAGCTTGCCGTCGTGTTGATCTGTAGATGCTTGGCTAGATTGTCGTAGTAGTGGTTTAGCTGTATTACGGGCTCATGGTTGTCTCGCTCGCGGGCATTGCGCCAGTCTCTTCCTTGGCGACCCATATTGGGGTTGTAGTAGTTGGAGCCTACGAGGTCGTATGCTTCTTGCGATGATGCGCTCGCCACACCTCGGCGTGTTGGGGCTCCGAAAGCAACTAGACCGATACTGTGGTTGTCGCCGAGCTGCTTCTCTACGGCTAGGAAGTAGCTACTAGCATCGTAGTGCTGTCCGCGTACATAGGAGTAGAGTCCGTTGCCCCAGCGTCTGCTACCAGAGAGAGCTAGTGACCAGCCGTTCTGCATCCGTCCTGTAGTCCAAGAGAAGATGGCTCTATTGCTGTAGGTTCTGTTACTGTTGGAGTAGGTTAGGCGTCGCTGAGCACGATATTTGGAGGCGCGCATCTGTAGGTTGCTCGTCAGACCAATCGTTCCCACAGCTACGTCTATGGGCTCTAGTGTTTCGCTTAGGCTTTGGTTGCGCGTCATATCGTTGAGCCCGCCCCAGAGCGACCAAACCGAGTAACCAGTGTTGAGGTCATTCATCGGGATGCCGTTGAGGTACTGAGCCGTATAGGGCGAGTCGTAGCCTCTGCGATTGAAGCGGGCAGGGCTAAAGGCAAAGCTTGCTGCGTTGTTGAATGGGTCTTGGCTGGCCGAGAGCAGAGACCCAAGGTCTGTGCGTGAGCTACCTCCCTCGGCTAAATCCTCTACGATATCTAGATCCTCGGTCGAGAATCCTTGTACCTCCCGTATGGGGGCAAGGCGAAGTAGAGGTAGTTTACCTCCCTTAGCCGTTTGGATGTATTCAAATTGCTGTGCTTCGTAGCCAGGCGCTGTGATTGTGATCGTGTAGCGTCCCTGAGGTAGCTTCTCCAGTGTGTAGTATCCGTTATGGTCTGTTTGCAGTCGTGTGCGTACAGGTCCCCATACAGAGACCGATACTCCCTCCACCGACTTGCCGCTAGCCTGATCTACAACCTGCCCTCGCTGCGTTTGCTGTGCAGAGAGGGAGCTCGTGGCTATTAGACCTATTGCCAATACTGTAAGTAATCGCTTCATGTCTATACATTAAATATGAGTAGGTAAAATCTGACGAATTATCTGCCGACTTGGTCGTTCCCATTGAAATTCAGCTTCTAATAAGTTTTATTAAATTTGCCCCAAGTCGAGAAAGTCTAAGTAATCAATCAGATCTTTGACTGGCTCAAAGTTATGAATTTTATATTAAAGCTCTTTTGTTATGCGCAAGCTAATGCTCACAGCGTCTCTTGCCCTGATGCTTCTAGGCATCGGGCAGGTGTATGCCCAGAAGTATGCCAAGGTTTCAGTGGCGTTCTACAACCTCGAGAATTTATTTGACACTCAAGACGGCCCCAACAACGATGCCGACTTCTTGCCCAATGGCTCTAATCAATGGACGCCAGAGCGTTATCAGATGAAGTTGGACAATATGGCTACGGCCATCAATCAGATTGCAGCAGACAAAGCGCCCGATATCCTAGGTCTCTGTGAGCTGGAGAATAGACAGGTTCTAGAGGATCTAATTGCTCATCCTGCACTTGCTACTCAGGGTTATAGTATTGTACACTTTGATTCTCCCGATAGACGTGGCATAGATTGTGCCTTGCTCTATAAGGGTTCGATCTTTAAGTTTACTGATGCCCGTCCGCATCCTGTCAATATCTCTAGCGAACCAGAAATTAAGACTAGAGATGTGCTTGAGGTCAATGGTACAATTCTCGGCGAACCCGTCAGCATTCTCGTCGCTCACTGGCCTAGCCGTGCTGGAGGGGAGCAGATCTCTCTCAATCGACGTATGTCGGCGGCCAAAGTGATGAAGCGAGTAACAGACTCCTTGATGAGTATCGGTGCAGACCAAAAGGTAATCTTGATGGGGGACTTCAACGACGATCCAGTGTCGCCAAGTCTAACGAAAGGTTTGATGAGCAAGAACCAACTCGATGAGCTCCAAGAAGGTGATTTATTCAATGTGATGGCTAAGCTACACCGCCAAGGGCTAGGCACGTTGGCTTATCGCGATGTGTGGAATTTGTTTGACAATATCGTCGTAACGAGTAATCTGATAGGCTCGGATCTCTCTACATTCAAGTTGCTTGAGGATAAGACGACCAAGGCCTATGGACGTATCTGTAATGCATCTATGCTGACGCAGAAGACGGGGCAGTTTAAGGGTTATCCCTTCCGCACCTTTAGCTATGGACAATTCCAAAATGGATACAGTGACCATTATCCCGTGTACGTCTATCTCGTGAGACAGCTATAGAGCAGCAAATTTACTTTACAGCAAAGCGCGTGTGCCATTGACTCCGAAACAAGTCAATGGCACACGCGCTTTGTATAGGGATTGTTGGATGATTAGCCCCTCTTGGTCTCTATCTCGGCGATGAGGGCTCGGGCAGCCTGCTCGCTCGCTGAATCCTTGCCTAGCTTGAGGCGTAGCTCATCGATGCTCTCGAGCTGTTTACTACGCTCAGAGCCTCCTCGTAGGATGTTTTTCAGCTTATGATAGATGTGAGAGGGCTCAACCTCAGCTCCGATAAGTTCGGGAACAGCCTCTCGCCCCAAAATCAGATTGACTAGCGAGATGTAGGGAACGGAAAAAAAAGTCTTCCATATCCAGCGAGAGATTTTTAGACCGCCCATGCGGTAGCAGACAATCTGTGGTGTACCCAGCAGGGCTGTCTCTAGTGTTGCAGTCCCCGAGGTGACGAGAGCAGCCTCACTCTCCGATATAATGCTATAGGTCACCCCGAAGCGGAGCTCTACCTTGGAGTGCTGAGCTAGATAGGGTGCATAGTCCGCAGGCTCTAGCCCTGGAGCTCCTGCTACCACGATCTTATAGTCCTCCTCAAGTGCCTCTGTGGCTTTGAGCATCGTAGGCAGATTGGCCTTAAGCTCTTGCCTTCGGCTTCCGCTCAATAGGGCAATTTGCTTACGTGTACAAGGTGTACTTACCTGCTGCTCGCGTAGAGCAAGTGTGGCATCTACGCAGGGATTGCCGACGTATAGGGTCTTGAGCCCGTATCGCTCAAAGAACGCTTGCTCGAAGGGGAGTATGCATAGAAGCAGATCCGTATAACGGGTTAGGCGATGGATGCGCCACTTTTTCCAAGCCCAGAGCTTGGGGGCTATGTAGTAGACGACGGGGCAGTCGAGATGCTGCTTGGCGAAGGGCAGGATGTAGCGTAGGTTGAAGCCTGCATAGTCCACAGGGATGACTACATCGGGGTTGTATGCTCGCATCAGCTCCTGTACTAGATAGCCCGAGTTATTAATCTTGTCTAGGTTGCGTAGCACGGGGATGAAGCCCATGAACGCCAACTCTCGATAATGAACTAGGGGAGGTCTCCCTGCCTCTACGGCCATGAGATCTCCCCCTACAAACATAAAGTCGGCGGTAGGATCGAGCGCTTTGATTGAGCGCATTAGGCGAGAAGCGTGCAGATCGCCCGAAGCCTCTCCTACAACCAAAAAATAACGCATTGCATCCTCCCCTCTCTTACGCTAGTGAACCATAGCCCATGCGCTCTAGCTCTGCCAGTCCGTGGTGATCGGTTTGGTCGAGCATCAGAGGCGTTAGGGTAGCATATCCCTCTCTTAGTAGCTCTACGTCTGTGGGGCTGTGCCCTGCCTGTGGTTGCTCTTGGTAGCCCTGTAGCCAGTAGACCTGATGCCCACGTGCGTTGCTACTCGGCATATATTCGTCTACGAAGCGGCTAATGGCCTGTCTGCAAACCCTCAAGCCTAGAGGTTTGCTCTTGGGCACGTTGAGCGAGAGCAGGCGGTTGGGGGCTAGGCCATGGTCGAGGACATGCTTGACCACGGATAGCGAATAGGAGATGGCATCGCTGAAGTCGGGGCGCTCTGCGGTATCGTCGAGCGAGATGGCTAGCGCTGGCACCCCCTGGATGCAAGCCTCACGAGCAGCGCCAATCGTACCTGAGTAATGCACGCAAACGCCGTCGTTGCTCCCGTGGTTGATGCCAGAGATGACCATCGTAGGGCGGTTGTCGGCGAAGAGCGTATTGAGGGCTAGCTTCACACAGTCCACGGGTGTACCGTCTACACTGTATATAGATAGCCGGTCTTCGCTGTGGCGAGGCTTGAGCCGTAGCGGTATCGTCGTCGTGATAGCCGATGAGAAGCCTGAGCGAGGGCCATCTGGTCCTACGATTACGACTTCGCCTAGCGATGTGAGTGCACGGGCGAGCTCCTGTACTCCAGGGGCGCGAAAGCCGTCGTCGTTGGAGAGGAGAAATCTGATTTGATCTGTCATGCCCACGCTATTGATTTATAATTTGTTCGAGATTGATTGTGAAGTAGAGCGAGGTGTATGGCGCTATCGTGTGCCCCTTGCCTGCAGCTCCATAGCCCAGATACCAAGGGATAGCTACGCCGATTTCGTCACCCTCGACCATGTTTTGCAGTGCAATCATCCAGCCATTAATTGTCCCATTGATAGACATTGGGCTAAGGATCTCTTGGTCTGCATTGGTCTCGAAGATGCCCTGCTGGCGTCCTCCAGTCCATGTGGTTAGGTAGTAGCCAGTGTAGCGTATGTAGACGTTATCGGTTAGCTTAGCTTTACGTTCGCCATAGCCCTTCTTCAGCCACTTGGCATACACGTAGTTGTCGCCGTATAGCCCTGGTACTGTCAAGCGCGTGTAGTCTGAGCTGTCCTTGAAGGCATGGAAAGCTCTCTCCTCTCTAGCACGTTGCTCTAGGGATGGATTAACCTCGTCATTACAACCCATAGCCCCAAGGGTAAGGGCTAGGGTCATAAGTACAGGCCATATGGATTTTAGTTGCATAGAATATCTCGTTAGATCTTTTTGAGCAGGCTCTTCATCGATACCGACTCCCCGATGATACGGGCTAGGTCGGCAATGGCGATGCGTTCCTGCTCCATACTATCTCTGTGGCGAATGGTTACCGTATTGTCCTCCATCGTCTGATGGTCTACTGTGATGCAGAATGGTGTGCCGATCGCGTCCTGACGTCTGTAGCGCTTACCGATAGAGTCCTTTTCGTCTAGCTGACAGTTGAAATCGAAGCGCAGACCCTTCACGATCTCTCGTGCTTTCTCATCAAGTCCGTCCTTGCGTACTAGAGGAAGCACGGCAAGCTTGACGGGTGCCAGTGCTGCAGGTAAGCGAAGGACAACGCGTGTCTCACCGCCCTCTAGGGTCTCTTCGTCGTATGCTCCACACATGAGGCTGAGGAACATACGGTCTACACCGATAGAGGTCTCCACAACGTAGGGGACATAGCTCTGACCTAGCTCTGGATCGAAGTACTGTAGCTTCTTGCCGCTGAACTCTTCGTGGCGCTTGAGGTCAAAGTCTGTACGGCTGTGAATACCCTCAACCTCCTTGAAGCCGAAAGGCATTTGGAACTCGATATCCGTCGCAGCGTTGGCATAGTGGGCTAGCTTCTCGTGGTCGTGGTAGCGATACTTGTCGTTGCCCAACCCGAGAGCTTGGTGCCAGCGCAGGCGTACCTGCTTCCAGTGCTCGAACCACTGTAGCTCCTCACCGGGGCGAACGAAGAACTGAAGCTCCATCTGCTCGAACTCGCGCATGCGGAAGATGAACTGGCGAGCGACAATCTCGTTGCGAAAAGCCTTACCAATCTGTGCAATCCCGAAGGGGATCTTCATACGACCAGTCTTCTGTACGTTTAGGTAATTGACGAAGATACCCTGTGCGGTCTCTGGGCGGAGGTAAACCTTCATCGCTCCCTCGGCTGTGGAGCCCATCTCGGTAGAGAACATGAGGTTAAACTGGCGAACCTCAGTCCAGTTGCGCGTGCCACTGATAGGGCACACAATCTCGCTATCGATGATGATTTGTCTAAGTTCCTCCAGGTCGCTATCGTTGAGCGCCTGAGCGAAGCGGTTATGCAGGGCATCGTACTTGGCTTGGTACTCCAATACGCGTGCATTGGTAGCACGGAACTGAGCTTCGTCGAAGGCGTCGCCGAATTTCTTGGCTGCCTTGGCGACTTCCTTCGAGATTTTATCCTCGATCTTGGCTAGATGGTCTTCTATCAGTACATCTGCACGATAGCGCTTCTTGGAGTCTTTGTTATCAATCAGAGGATCATTGAATGCGTCTACGTGCCCAGAGGCCTTCCAAATCTTAGGGTGCATGAAGATTGCAGAGTCGATCCCCACCACATTGTCCTGTAGCAGTGTCATCGCATCCCACCAGTAGCGCTTGATGTTGTTCTTGAGTTCGCTGCCGAGCTGACCGTAGTCATAGACGGCACCTAGGCCATCGTAAATTTCGGATGAGGGGAATACGAATCCGTATTCTTTGCAGTGAGAGACCACCTTCTTAAATAGATCTTCTTGCTGTGCCATATTACCTTATTGTATACGTTTTAGTTGATTACACGAGCTTAATAGGGCTTGATACTTACCTAACCCCTTACGTTTTAACGAACAAAGATACGCATTATTATTGGCTTGCCGACTTGGCTATTCCTTGGTATTCCTCTTGACCAGTCGTTTCGATTAGCTACACAGCTCCCTTGAATTAGTGTCTATTAATTGCTGTGGTCAAGGGTTCGAGGGGTTGAAAATCTACTTTTCTCGTTTTTGGTTAAAATTATGATAAGTGAATTGGGCTGAAATTGGGGCAAACGAGAGGGCGATTACTTCGCCTTTGCAGAAAAACGCTTAGAGATTTTTTTCGGATTGTAGGACCAATCCGCCGCGATGTGTACACACATCCGAAAAGATTAGTGCAGAGAAATTCTGAAATGATAGCATTATACGCATAAAATCGGACTAAATGATAATTTATTTACTTGATAATTAGGATTCTATGAAATGGGCGTTTTGGGCGGTTATTTCCATTCAGCTGAGGACTAAGAGCCAAAACGACGTCAAGCTCAACCTAGAGCTTCCTAGAGGGCAATAACACGGTCTGCCACTTTTAGCCCCTTTTCAAGGCATTTCTCTCATCAACATTCTGAAAACTGGTCTAAAATATAAATCTCTGGGTATTTATCCTCGCACCTATAATCAACAATGCAAGTAGTTAATCGAATCAATCACTAAGATATCGCTTGGCTTGTGCTAGAAGAGGCTTGCTACGCTAGCATCGAAGGCCTGTAATCATGGTTTTGCTACTGTGGTAATGGGAGGTAAAAGTTTGTGGCTACGATTGCTCTATTGAGCTTGTCTGATGCCGATTTAGAGTTTGGTTTACATAATTTTCTTGTTTGTGTGAATTTTTTAGCATATATTTGCAGAGGTATTTTTTACGAAAGTGTATCAATTAAACGAATAAACGTAAGAAGATTTATGAGAAAGACAGTAATGGCAGCTCTTGTAATGGCTGCAGGTATCTTCGGCGCTCAGGCGCAGAGCATAACTCCCCGTGTAGAAGTCGGTGCAGCATTCTCCAATGCCAATACCAAGACTACTTCGGCCAACTCGACCTCCGAAAACATCAAGATTGGTTTTCGAGCAGCTGCCGCAGCTGAGATTGCTCTTACCGATCCAGGTATGGCTACGTTCTACCTAGCTCCAGGGGTAACTTATAAGATGGGTGGCTTCAAGAGCAAGTATCTGACCTCTGTTTCGGAAACTACTCACAACCTAAGCGTGCCTGTAAATATTGGTCTACGTGCCAACTTTATGGATAATCTAGGTGTTTCAGTGGAGCTTGGCCCATACTTCTCCTATGCTCTGTCTGGTAAGGCAGCTGGCGATAAGGGTGCTTCTATCGACATTTTTGCAGACGGATCCAATCGCAAGCGCTTCGATGCTGGGCTTGGGATCTCTGCAGCCCTAGAGCTTAGCCGTTTCTATGTGCGCTTGGGTTCAGAGTTCGGTATGATTAACCAGTACTCTAAGGCTCCAGAGGGTTATACCCTGACGCAGCACAACTTCTACGCTACAGTAGGTATGCGTTTCTAGAATCGATGTAGTTGATTTGAATTTAGTATATAAAGAAAGGGGCTGTGGCAAAATTCGATTTTGCCCAGTCCCTTTTTAGGTGTCTGAGCATGTGCAAAATGTAAGGTGCTAAGAGGAGCATACTAAGGTATGTGACCGAAGCCGAATGGCGCAAGCAATACAGCATTTTGTGCATTCTGACACACCCCTATTTTCATCGTTTCTAATCAATATAAAAACAGCGTGTCGGTCGCATCTAATACTCAACCGACACGCTGTTTTTTTTAATTTATCCAGAAATCTCTAGCTGTAGAGGAAGCGCTTGATGCTCTGCTTGGGTGTTTTCTCAAATGGCTCGTTGCGTAGCTCGAAGCGTTGTATCTTCTCGTAGGCTCCAAGCTGGTCGTTCAGAGCGGCACGATGTGCCTTGATGACCTCCCAAGCCTCCCCCTCCGTAACGCCAGAGGTCTCAATCGCTGTGAGGTTTGGGACAATAAGCGCCTCTAGTTTACCCTCTCTCATCAGCACGATGCTCTCCTGTACGTAGGGGATTAGACTGATTTTAGCTTCGATTTCTTCGGGGTAGATGTTTTGTCCGCTTGGCCCTAGTAGCATAGTCTTGCTTCGCCCCTTGATGTATAGGAAGTTGTCGGCGTCCATACTGCCGAGGTCTCCCGTCTTGAGCCAGCCGTCTTCGGTGAAGAGGGCTGCTGTCTGTTCCTCGTTTTTGTAATACCCAAGGCACACATTCTCCCCGCGAACTTGGATTTCTCCTACCATGAGTCCATGAGCATCTTTCGCTGTAGATCCTACATGGGCATGCCCGTCTTCTAGTGGAGCGATACGTGCTTCCATATAGCCACGTAGTACTCGCCCGCAGGAGCCTACACGCCACTGGCTAGGGGGGATGTAGCTAATCAGTGGGGCGCACTCGGTCATACCATAACCTACTGTGATTGGGAAGCCAATTTTCTTGAGGAAGACACCAACCTCTGGATTGAGTGCAGCTCCGCCCACGATGACCTCTCTGGTGCATCCACCGAGTCCGTCAATCAGTTTCTGGCGAATCTTTTTGTGCACGATACCCTTGAGAATAGGCATGCTAAGCATAAACTTGATTTTAGGTTGCTGGATGATGGGCAGAATTGCATTCTGATAGATCTTCTCTAGAACCAAAGGTACAGAGACGATGATCTGGGGTTTGAGTTTCTTGAGAGCCTGTCCAAGTGCTTTGGGAGTAGGCACTCGGCCGAGAATGGTGACATGCACCCCGATGGTCATGGCCAGTAGTAGATGCACCATACAGCTATAGGTATGGGCTAGTGGTAGGAAGCAGAGCAAATCTTCTTGGGGGTGTAGGATATCGTTGTCTCGGCAGAACATCACATTGCCCGCAAGATTATTCCCTGTCACCATAACCCCCTTGCTGAAGCCAGTAGTCCCAGACGTATAGTTGAGTAGCAGGACTTCGCTATTGGGCGTGTGGTAGTATTTAACGTCACTAGAGCGATAGCCCTGTGGATAGCGTATGGCCAATTCGTCCGCTAGACTGGAGATGAGCGTCGATAGCGCCTCTAGCTCTCCCCTGCTCGCTAGGGAAGCCTGGCTCTGCAGGTCAATCACATGTTCGACGAGAGGGAGCTGCTCAAGGCTCATTTGCTCCCATAGGTTGTCGTTGATAAAGAGTAGGCGAGACTCCGAGTGGTCGATGATCGACATGGCGTCTGCAGGAGCGAAGTCCTGTAGCACAGGCACAATCACAGCGCCATAAGTTACTGTGGCCAAAAAGATAGTACACCACTCGGCTGTGTCCTTGCCCATTATGGCTACCTTCTGACCACGTTGCAGACCAACGCGCTCGAATAAGATATGCCACTTGGCAATGTTCTCGGCGACTTGATGATAAGTATAGGTTACCCCTTCGTAGTTGGATAGGGCTGGACTATTCCAGTATTTGATAAACCCTTCTTCGTACAGAGAGATGAAATTTGCATTAACCATTTTTTAACTATGTATATTTAAAGTCTTAATTCAAATCCTCCATCATGTGGAATTTATTGCACACTAACCAAAATAGTGTGCAAATATAGCGCATTTGGTGGCATTTCACAATTCTCGATTTAAGTGATGTCATCGCAAAACCTTATTGATTAGGCTATAGATGCCAGTTTCTATCGTGGCAATGCAATGAGGTGCTGTGGCAAATTCCATAACCCCTTTCTTTTATCTAGGAGCGAGATCACCAATCTTCAATTGTAGCTTCGGAGTAGGTAATATAGAGAGCCTCTGTATGAGCGCAAGCAATCAATTGAATTAATAGGTATAGGTTACAGGTGCAAAACGTATACGTTTTGATGAGCTAACGTATACGTTTTGCTCTACTAGGGTTTAGACTGCTTGATAGCAT
>JAUMYV010000009.1 GCA_030528445.1 Porphyromonadaceae bacterium
TACTGCCCCGTCTCTGGCTTTTGGCACTAGCTCTACCTTATCATAGCTGTACTTGAGAGTATTACTCATGCGTACGGGGGAGCTATCGTAGACATGCTTGACCGTAAACGAGATGGGAGAGCCGATGTGCCTTTTCCCCAATTTAGATCCTCGATGTATCACATCTACGGCGTCGGAGAACTTGCCTCTAGTCACTTGATCCTCCGCAACTACCCCAACCCGAAGCAAGCTCACTTTCAGTTCGTCCAGCTCGGGCTTATTGTAATAGAGAACACCTTCGCTAAGACTAGAGAGGGTACTATGCAACAATCTAAATAGATCTAGATGGCTTTGGCTAGACTCTACAAGTAAATAGTAGGCATGCCCATACGTTACAGACGAAATATAGCAGAGTGGGTTGCCCTTGCCGGTGAAAGGCTTTAGGTCTTCTACAGAGACACTATCATTAAGAATTCCCGAGAATCCCGCTTGAGGAGGTTCGTAGCTCAGAGTATAGAGAGGTTGGTAGATGTGCACAAGCTGATAGGTCTTGTCTTGTCTAAAATCTGTCCCCAGTCTCCTCTTGAGTGCGCCGATTGAGCGGTCTACATCTAAGCCAGATAGAGCAGCTAGCTCCTCTAGGCTACATACCGAGCGGATGCTATAGGTAAATGGAGTGCCTCGGTAAACCTTCCTTGGATCGATCTCGATCTTCTCTTTTTGTAGCGCTGTGGGCTTCCCACTATTTGTAAGCCTATCGAGCAGACGACTCTGAGCCTGCAATACGCTACTCTCGCGCATATCCTGCACCTCCTCCTGTAGTGTGAGACTCTGTTCGTGCTCTTGCTCCAAATCAGACAACTGCAGCAGGATGTGCCCGGGCTTACGCTTGCCGAGTAGCGGGATAGGAGTCGGGGTATCCAAGCCTCTAAGAGAGCCCCCGGGGATGATGCACCCCGGCCAAAGAACCGAAGTAGGCCATGGGGATAGCATTGCGAAGTCTAGCGAAGAGCTTGAGTAGCTGAATCGCCCGCGCGTAGTAACCCGATCGTGCTGCCCAGACCAGCCTGCCCATGGGTTCTTGACTTTGCCTGCAGCCTCGACTCTAAGAATCTCGGTCTCGGCAATATATTGATCGGGCAATGCCTCTACGCGACCTGCGTCATCTAGCCAACGCGCCAGCGTGACGGGGGTAGATTCAGGCTCCTCTCCTAGGCTGGTCTTATCATTGGCGCAAGAGGATTGTATCATGACGAGGAGTAGCAAGCCAAGACTGTGCAGGTATTTATGGATTGGATTCATATAAGCTAATAGATGCGTTCGGGAGTATAATGAGGGCGGTGCTACAGGGCATCTAGGCTACATGACTCGCCTACATACTCTGCCACACCGCTCTCTGTTTCTATATCAGTATAATTGAAATGTCCTAAATCTTCCCAGTCGCCCCTTGGCGGATGAGCTGAGAGTCAAGGTAGAAGTCGAAGTTGAGGCTTAGGTTGAAAGTGAGCTCGCCAATCGTGCGTGACGTCTGGATTTTACGATATGCCTCTGGCCCGTCGTCATTTGGTTCCCATGTGCCATTGTTGTAGCTAAACGTACGCTCTAGCACCACTATCTGGGCGTCACGCTCAGTCCTATCTCCAAACTTATAAGCAGATGATTTCAGCTCGACCTCAGCGTAAATGGTAATCTTATTAAAATATGATCCTTGAGGACTTCTTTCATGATAAAGCTCATAGACAGGGATATATATAGGGTCTTTGATTCCATGTCTTTTTGAACTTATTGCTATAGGCTTATTGACCAGCTCCCCTCCCTGTGTTTGATGAAGGCGGATCGATAAGTCTTTCAAGAGAGCATGTCCTTTATTGGAAGTCGTCCATCCAGAGTTTGCAGAGGTGTGAATAGAGATGTTGTTTAGCATAATGGCGATTCTGCCTTCTTTCTGTTTAGGGACGAATTCAGTTTTATCATAGCTGTATTTGAGTGTATTGCCCATGCGTACGGTGGTGGCGTCGTAGAGGTGCTTGACCGTAAACGAGATGGGTGCCCCAACGTTGTCCTCACTGAGCTTTGCGCCCTTGATGATGAAGTTCGCGACATCCTTGAAGTTACCTGTTACAGCTCCCTGCAGACCAGACTGGGCATCACCACCGAGCTGAATCATCTTGATCTTCAGCTCTTCCAGCTCCTTAGTATTATTCATTCCTCCCCCTGCAGAGATACCCGAAAGTCCGACATTGAGTATGGCAGTCAGCTCTTGGTGGGTCTTATTGGACTCTACGAGCAAATAGTAGACGCGGCCATAGGAAACCGAGGAGATGTAGCAGAGCGGATTGCCCTTGCCCGTGAACGGAGCCAAGTCGTCCGTAGTGATGTCATCGGTAAAGACCCCTCTGAAGCCCCCATCAGGGTCCTCGTAGCTCATCGTGAAGAAGCGCTGGTAGAGGCGTACGAGCATATAGTTCTTCTGCTTATTGAGGGTCTGCCCAAAGCTCGCCTTAATCTTGCCGAACGAGCGGTTGATGTCTATCCCAGCGGAGATAGCTAGCTCCTCGAGGCTACGTACTGCCTCGAAGTTGTAGCTCACCGAGGCTGGCATACCACTCTGCAGGTAGCGCTTGAGGAGCCTATTCTGTGCCTGTAGGACGTTGCTCTCGCGCATGTCCTTGACCTCCTCATAGAGTGCTGCCTCATCCTGATCGCCTGCCCCAGAGACGAGCTGTAGCAGGATGCGCCCGGGCTTACGCTTCTTGTAGATAGGGACTGTGGCAGGCACATTCGTCCCCTTGAGGCTCTCGCCCTGCACGATACAGCCAGGCCAGAGCACCGAAGGCCAGGGGTTGAGGATGGCAAAGTCCTCTGACGAGCTAGCGTAGTCGTAGCTCACCGGAGTAGTGATCTTTTGATGTTCTTGCTCAAACCCCGTAATTATATTTTTTCTTTTCCCTACATCCTCTGTCTTTTTCTCTCCTTCAGTGATGATGTTCTTCTCCTCGGGGGCTTCTAGTTTGCCAGCGCTACGCAGGAGGCTGCTGACCGCTACGATGTTGGTCTTGTCGATAGGCTTCTCCGAGTCAATAGGCTTATTCTCCCGCTCGCGGCATCCTGCCACACCTAGCATACAGAGTGCTAGCGCAGTAGCTCCCCAGATCTTTGTTTTTTGTTTCATAAATAATAACGTTGCTTATTGTAATTGATATTTCACTTCTTTGGATAAATGACTTGGTCTGTCCTAAATGAATACTTGAGTTCAAAATGAACGGGACAGAAATTGAAAATCTCGCGTACACCTATCTTGCGGAAAAGATCATTCTCAAAATAGCTCCCATGTTGCCTAGCAACCCACTCCTTCTTGGACGGATCATAGGAAAACTCGACCGATAGGTCGTAGGTTTTCTCTGCCGCATCTCTATCGCCCCAAAGTAAGCCGTCGGTATATCGCTCTGCCCGGCATGAGACACTGAGCCTTAGTTTGATGATAGCATTGGGCACTATGCCAAACTCAGGGCTAACATACGGCTTAATCTCGATAGGCCGACGATTTTCAATAGAGGATACTCCTTCATGCTCCCTATAGAGAATCTGTGTTTGATGAGATGGAACAAGATCTCGTGACCAAACAGATAACTCAAGCATATTGACCTTGAACCATGAGTGGTGGCTGATATTTGGGTAATTACCTCCTCTAGTCTTAGTTCCCATACCTTTAAGATCAATTTTAATTCCGCTGATCGTGATGCGGTTCTTGTCCTCTGCTGGCTCATAGTCGACGAATTCGTACCGGTCCTTGACCTCGTTGCGATAGAGCACAGAGCGCAGATCTCCTAGGCTCTTGACTCGGTAGGCAATGGGGTAGCCAATATTGCCGGGGCCAAAGGTGGCGTTGTCTGCGATGAACTTAAGCAGTTTGTCTGGCGACTTGGTCAGCATATCATCTATTCTCAGCTCCTTACCTCCGATCTGACGGATGTATATATTGGCGCTAGAGACAATCGATAGAGGGGAGCTAGGGCCTTGCTTACTATGAGAGCCATGCTTCTCCTCCTTGGGAGGGGTCTTTTGGTTGCCGGGCTTATAGACCTCGACTGCCTTCTTGATCTCGGATTCGTCTCGGTAGGTGCGGCGCTTCTCTTCGATGAGCATCACGAACGAGCGACCATACGAGACCGAGGAGATATAGCCTAGAGGGGCGGAGGACTTGTTGATCGCCTTGAACCGCTCTACGGTAAGCTCTGGCGAGAAGAGGCTAGATGCACGAGGGCTAGGGTCGTCGAAGACCAGTGTGAAGAAGACCTGACGTAGCTGTACCAGCACCTTGTAGGTATTCTCTTGCCAACGAACTGCTGAGAAAGTAGACTTGTACTTTTGGTCAAACTCCTGCTGGGTGATCCCCATGAAATAGGCCATCTCACTGGTCGAATGCACGAGATGAGAGGTGAAAGTAATATCGGCTGGTAGGCCTTTTTTGTTCTTCCCCACAAGCTTGTTGAGTGCCTCGTAGACGGTAGACTTCTCGAAGGTCTTGACCTCCTCGACGAGATCGCTCTGCCCATTAACCACAGCCATACTCACCCGAGCGGGAGCTCGCAGAGCCTGTAGCTGCGTGATCTCCTGTGGATTGTAGCTCTGTGCAGAGGCTAAGTCTATGATATTACCCGGCCAAACGACATCTACAGGAAGCCCGTGCTGGAAAATATCGGTGTACTCACAGCCCTCTACCTGCACCGAGCGCTTAATCTTGGTGTAGAATCCATCTTGTAGGATGTTTCGACTAGTAGAGTGGCTCATGTATCGAGCCTCTCCCTCCTGCTTTTTACGGTCTTGGCGACTAAACAATCTTGCGTCGCTAGGCGGCTTGGGCACCTGAGTGGCAAACAGCGAGTCTAGCCCCCTCAAGCGGGCTCTGTCTTTTTCCTCCTGCTCTCTCTGCTCCTTACGGGCTTGCTCTTGGCTGAGCTTAGGATCCAAGGGGGCATCCTCACGCTGAGTGCAAGCGAAGCTACCTCCCAAGAAAACCAACCACAAACACGTGTGGCGCATTAGGTGTATGAAACGATTAATCATGACGAGCTACAAAATCTTAATCAATAACATCACTTCAATTAGTATACGAATAGACTATCGAAATAGTGAATTCAGATTCTCGAGGGCAAATGTAAACATTTATTTTTATTTTTTACACTAGATATATTTTTTAGTCTATTCATCGGGCTTCCCACCCTCATAAGCAATCAGCTGATTCCAGCCTGTGGCAACGCAGTAGCTATATCGAAAAGCAACAGCCTTGTGCTTCCATTCCGCCCAAAGGGCGGCGACGCTGCACGCGGCGTCGCTACAAACTAAAAATGATCGATGAAAAACACGAAGATTGGGGAATCGTTTCTTCGCCTTTTTAGTTAAAGTATGTAAATAAATTGTTACCAAATTGAACTCATTTGGTCAATCACTTTGGGGAGCAAGCCCAACTTCTCGAAAAAAACGCTCAGAGATTTTTTCGGATTGTAGGACTAATCCGCCGCGATGTGTACACACATCCCAGAAAATTAGTGCAGAGAAATGCTGAAATCCTTGCTGGCCTTGAATTAAATTGGGCAAAATACCACTTCATCTATTTATATATTAGATAGATACAAAACATGCGTTTTAAGGCGTTATTTCCATTCGTCTGGCAACTAAGTGCCCAAACGAGGTCGGGCGCAACCTAGAGCCTCCTAGAGACCAAATACGCGATTGGGCTTTTTCGGTACATCGGGCATGAAAATTCGCTCTGGTGCATCAAAACGTAATCAAGAGTATTAATTTTTGTTTCATGGAGATTGGTGCACCACTTCAACTGATAGATGTGGGGGAATTTGGGCGAGAGACAGAGAAATATAAATAACTTTGCTTGAAATTGTTTCACCTCAATAACAAGATCGTATGGCGAAGATATTGGTCGGATTTCATACCGTAGACGAAGGCTTCGAGCGTCTATGCGCTCAGCACACAGTGATTCGTCCCCAAACAAACAAAGACCTTAGAACGGAAGAGCTGATGGAGCTCATCGAGGACTGCGACATCCTATGCTCGACGATTACGCACGCCGTAACGGGCGAACTAATGGCACGTGGCAAGAAACTCAAACTCATAGCCAACTATGCCGTTGGGTACAATAACATAGATATAGACTACGCCCGAGCGCACGGCATCACCGTAACCAATACGCCAAACTCCGTCATCGCACCTACTGCCGAGCTAGCGATGGCTCTACTCTTGAGCTGTACGAGACGGACGGCAGAGCTAGACCGACGCATCAGAGAGGTGGGAGGTAAGCTACGCCTACCTCGACTAGAGATGCTAGGGACAGACCTCTACGGCAAAACCATCGGGATAGTAGGCTATGGCAACATTGGCTCAGCCGTGGCTCAGCGTTGCCGAGCTTTTGGCCTACGCGTCCTCTACTACAAGCGGAATAGGTTAGCCCCAGAGCTTGAGGCTGCGCAAGGAGTCGAGTATCGATCGCTAGACGACCTACTGCGCGAGAGCGACATCGTATCGCTACACACGCCCTATACCCCTGCCTCGCATCACCAGATCGGTCGGCGTGAGCTTGCCCTAATGAAGCAAGGAAGCATCCTCATCAACACAGCTCGAGGCTCCATTGTCGACGAAGATGCCCTGATCGATGCCCTTGCCTCGGGGCATTTGGCTACGGCAGGGCTAGATGTTTTTGAGGATAAAGATGTGCCTCGCCCAGGGCTGCTTGAGCTACCACAGATAGTGATGACACCGCACGTAGGCACCAAGACCTACGAGGCTTGGGGGCATATGGTCAATGAGCTGGTAGACAACGTACTCGGCTTCCTAGCTGGTTCGCCCAACATCAGCCGAATCGTCTAGCAAGACGGCGTCTCAATAATGCACAAACTGCAAGCCTATGGAGTGAGTAGACCATGTATGCTAAGCTCCAGAGGCTTGCCCTCGGCGAAGTCATAGAGCGTTAGGCTACGGATCTGGTAGAAGTAGTGCCAGTACAGATGCATCTCCTGCAGATACTTGGCACGCGCCTGATCCTTGGAGATCTGCGCATCGTTGAGGTCTAGCGTATTGATTTTGCCGATCATGAACGACTCGACCGAGGTTGCGTATCGCCTCTGGGCAATAGCATCGGCCTCGTGGGCGATGCGGAGCTGTTCGGTCTGGTTGTTGTACCGCTCTACAAGGAGATAGAGGTCTTGGCTAAAGTCCATTTCCTCTTGTTTGAGCTTGGCACGCATGACCTCTTGATTGGATTTGGCCACACGCACACGCCCCTTGCGCTTACCCCAGTCTAGCAGCGGTATCTTGATGCCGACCTGCACGATTTGGTTATCCACTACATGATTATAGGCATTGCGGAGGTATTCATCGCGCCCCGTATAGCCGACGGAGGCATAGAGGTTAATCTCCTGCCTCTCGCCTCTAGCTTGTGCGAGCTGGAAGTCAGCCTCTAGCTGACGGCGACGGATGTTGCGCGCAAACGATCCATTAGTAAGTGCCTTATCTAGTACCTCCTGATAGAGAATGGGCGGATAGGCCTCAGCCTTGGGCGTCTCCGCCTCGATGCGCTCGGATTCGCTTAGGGATAAGAACGAGCGTAGCCTAAACATCGCACCATTGAGGGCAGACTGCTCCTGCGTCAGGTTCGACTGTGCTTTGAGGGTAGAGAGCTTGAGCTGTAGCAGTTCGTTCTCCGAGATCTGCCCCATCTGCCTACGTGCCTGCGCGATCTCGTAGATGCGCTCGGCATTGGCCTTATTCTGCTCGGCAATTTTCTTATTCTCCGTCGCCACCAATAGCTCGAAGTACATCTGTATCGCCCTGAGGGTTACCTGATCCACCTGCTCTAGATAGCGTGCTTTGGCCTCCTCGTAGCGAATGGGTTCGATGCGTCTGTGCCACTTGAGCTTATTGGTCGCGAAGATTGGTTGCCAGTAGGTCAATCCGATGGGTACACTGAGGAAGGAGCGTCTTGCTCCAGCCGTCGCCAAGGGATCGATGTACTGCAGGGACGAATTGAGGGATAGCTTGCCACCCGTCGGCCAGATATTCTGATTGATTGATAGGTCGCCCATCATCCTAAGGGCATTGCTACGCACGAACGTCAGCGTACCATCCTCACGCTGGTGCAGGTTGTACCGCTGCTGATAGTCGGGGAGCGTCATCTCTAGAGAGACCTCGGGCAGGAGATTAGCCCTATAGGAGCGGTACTCCCAGTAGGCGGAGCGGAGCTCGCCTAGAGCCACGGCAGCATCGACAGATTGCCGATGCGCGAGCGTAATGGCATCGCCGAGGGTGAGGCGTTTGGCTTGGGACTGTGCATCCGTGGCGCAGACACCTCTCCAAGAGAGCAGGCTTATAATCAGGATCAATCGTTTCATCGGTTTCTGCTATTAAGATCTTCTATTTATTCATCACGCAGAGCCTCTGCAGGAGAGACGCGAATGGCTCTACGCGCTGGGAACCAAATCCCGCCAATGATCATCAGCACCATCAGCAGATAGGTGATGACAAGGCCGATGCAGTAGCGCAAGAGAGAGAATTCCAGGTAATACTCGGGGATAATCTCGAAGTGCCACATCGCATAGAAGATCACTAAGGCTGGGATCATCGCGAGGGTAAGGAGGAGCAAACCCTCCGTGTAGTACTTACTGAGTATGCCACGGGGCGTATCGCCTAGTGAGATGCGTAGGCCAATCTCGCCACGCCTAAGCTGCGTGCGGAACCAAAAGACACCGACCACCCCAAGGAAGATATTCACAAGCAGGAAGAGTGCGATGATCACCTTAGTCTTGAGCTCATTGACATGATCCCTCTGGTAGAGCTTCTTATTCTCGGGGATGTAGCTCACATCGGCTAGGTAGTAGTTGCCTAGTTTGAGTTTATCCGACATCTCGGCTCTAAAGCGCTTGATGAAGTCGTGATCCTCCTCTGGCTTTACCCTAAGGCAGAACTCCAGAAACTGAGCCTCCTCACCAGCCCAATAAACGAGTGCAGCCTGCGGTAGAGGGGCAGCAAAGTAGGTCGTCCAGCTACTGAAGTTATCGTAGCGGACAGTCTCTGTGATTCCACCCACCGTATAGTATTCGCTAGAGTCCGTGGGGCTTGTGTACAGCTTCTTCCCTATGGCTTGGAGCTCGTTGCCCTCGCCCCAGAGCTTACGAGCGGCGGATAGGCCGAGCAAGATCTCGCCTCGCTCGAGGGCTGCCACGAGGGCGCCTCGTCCCTTGTCTTGCTGATGGTTGTTGTAGCGAAAGACGTGGATGAAGTCGGGCGTTATACTTCTATTCAGCAGGTCTAGACCTACACTATCGTTGATGTACATACGATTGCTTCGGTTGCTCCCGATATGAGGGCTGGAGTGCAAGGACAGACTAGCGTATTCGACAGGGGGATATTGCTTCACCAGATCGAGAATCTTGCTTAAGTACTCGCCCTGATCCTCTTGAGTGAGCGTCGTATCGGGCTGGCTCAGATAGCCGAGATTGAACTTGTACGTATGCTCGGTCTCGTAGCCCAGTGGTCGATTGTACAGGTTATAGCTCACATAGAACCCATCTACCAAAGTCCACAAGACACAGAAAACGAGCAGAAGCTCGAGCCAGAGAGCCATATTTTGTTTGCGCTCATTGCGGATGATGCGCAGGATATGTGTCAGCATATTGGTCTAATTATTGGGCATGAAGAGCATCTATTATACCATGGCGCGAGATACGCCAAGCTGGGATTAGCGCAGAGAGCGCATTGAGCAGTAAGCAGAATAGCAGCGCATAGAGGAAGACAAGCGGGCTCATCAACGACAGCAGATCGGGCATCCCCGACTGCCCCCAACCATAGCTATAGATCATGTCGCTAAATATGTAGGACGAAGCCACTGCGAGGCAGAAGCCCACGGCGCCACCTATGATCGTCTGCAGAAGACTCTCCCATAGGACTTGACTGGTGATCTGCCAGCGAGTAGCCCCAAAAGCCCTACGCACGCCAAGCTCCACAAGCCGCTGACGCATCCGCGAGTTGGTCATCCCCGAGAGGTTGATCGCTGGGACGAGCAGGAGCAATAGGAGCGTCAGGATAGTTGGGCGGATCTTAGCGGCCAGATCGAGCTCCTGATTCGCCCACTTGCGGTTGATGTAGGCCAAGTGCGTATCGGGCTGACCGCGGTAGAAAGCGTTGTGCGTGGGATTGGCGTCGTTGAATTTCTGCCTCAACTCCTCGACCTCCGCTCTGATCTGCTCGAAGTCGTCGGACGAATGCGCCAAGATGTAGGCTTGACATCCACCCGTGATGCCGCCCCACCCCTCGGGCTGCGGATCTGTCGTGATAGGGCGCCACAGCTCGGAGTAGGAGGACGAAGCTAGAGGTGAGACCTCACACACCACACCGCAGACGGTGTAGGGGACGTAGCTCACGAGGAGCTCTCTGCCCACAACGTCAGTCGTTCCGAAGACCTCTCTGGCGATGCGTTCGCTCAGCACGACTCTGCGAAGCCCCGCCTCCACGTCGGCAAGCGTGTAGGGCTTCCCCGCGATGAAGTCGAAGTCGAAAACCTGCCAGAAAGCCTCGTCCGTGAGCAGCTGACTACAGCTGCTGGATACGCGTGAGGCAGGGACAGAGAGAATAACCTGAGGTAGGAAGTCCATCACTATGCTCACCGCCTCGGCCGTCTTGAGCGGCTTGAAGCAGCGCAGCGCAAAGGGATAGCTCATACAGCCATTACTGCTAGACTCGTTGGGGTCTTCGCCCTTGAGATGACAGCTGGTGAACTTGACGTAGAGCGTTCGGTCGCGATTGACTTCGGTGCCGTAGGGGGCATTCTTCACCTGATAAGCCATCACCATTGCCATGATCATGCAGATAGCTAGAGCCGTGCCGAGTATACTGATGGTACTCAGTACTGGCGTCTCGCGGAGCAGTCGCCAGGCTTGTTTGAGGTATAAGCGTATCATGGCCGTAAGCTCTAGGAGATTTGTCTGCCGTCGAGGAAGCGAATCGTCCGTGTGGTCTCTTGGGCTTTGCTCTCGTCGTGCGTGACCATGACGATGGTTCGTCCGTCCTCTTGATTGAGCTGATGGAGCAGATCCATGATCTCTGCGCCCATCTTGGAGTCCAGATTACCCGTCGGTTCGTCCGCGAGGATGATATTCGGATTACCGATGATGGCGCGCGCTATGGCGACTCTCTGGCACTGTCCGCCCGAGAGCTGAGCGGGGAAGTGACGCGTACGATGCGATAGGCCTACATGTAGCAGCACCTCCTCAGCTCTCTGCCTACGCTCTTTGGCTCCAATGCCTCTGTAGAGCAAAGGTAGCTCCACATTATCCAGCACATTGAGCGAATTGATTAGGTGAAAGCTCTGGAAGACAAAACCTAGATTTTCGTTACGAAACTTAGCCAATTGTCCATCGCTCATGACGTATATCTGCTTCCCTGCGATCGTGATTGCCCCCGAGGTAGGTGTATCGAGTAGCCCCATCACATTGAGCAGGGTAGACTTGCCACAGCCCGAGGGACCCATAACGCTCAGAAATTCGCCTTGGCGTACTTCTAGATTGACGTTCTCCAGTGCCACAGTCTCTATCTCGTCGGTGCGGTAAATCTTGTGCACACGGTCTAGTTTGATCATTGTTTCCATTGTTCTATGTATTTGTTATGTGATTATTATTCATTTCTGAGGGAGTCTACGGGCTGCATTCGGCTAGCCATGTAGGCTGGGATTAGAGAGCTTAGGGCGATGACCACGGCAAGCAATAGATAGGTCAAGCCTGAGGTGATGGCATAGCGCAGCCAAGGTCGATTGACTAGATACTCACTGTCGTGGCTGGAGAAGCCGAAGAGGCCCGGCACGTACAGCAAGTCGGCATAGACGATCGCAGCACAGATGAGCAGAACAATCGGCAAGGCAGAGGTCAGAAGTAGAACACCCTCGCCGACCATGCCAGCCAAAAGAGAGCGCCGACTAGCCCCCAATGCCATGCGCAAGCCAATCTCGCCACGGCGCTTGCGTACTCTGAACCAGAATGTACCGATAACGCCGAGGGCAATGCTTGCCAAAAAGAAGAGCGTGACGATCCTCGTGAGGATCTCTTGGCGAGTAATACCGTGTAGAGCCTCCATAGACTTCCCCTCGTCCTCGAGAGGGACGCAGTAGGCTACATCTCTACGGAAAGCCTCCACGTCGAAGTCCTCTCTGGTGCGTATCGCCACGATGGTCACGATGTCGGCCTCGGCTTCGCTCTCCTGAAAGTAAATGGCAGGATAGGGCAAAAGAGCATGCACATTCTTCTGTCGTGGGATGACATCCGACACTCTATAGGCATCCTCCCCCGTGTAGATCGTTTGCCCGACGGGGTTCTTACCAGCAAATAGTGCCTTGGCTAGATCCTCGGTGATGAGCACACTATGCCGATTGCTCAGGTCAAAGCCAGTCGGCTCGCCCGTTATGGCCGAGCGAATATCAAAGACTCTAAAAAAATCATTGCCTCTAAGGAGTTTTCTCTGTGCATGTACTCGATGCGTCGTCCCGAGGCTATCGACAGTACAATCAATCCCATTGAACGAGGAAGAGAAGGGCAGGAGATCATTCCTCTGTGTGACTAATACCTCCTCCACACCGGGCGTATGCTTGATGCGCTCCTTCAGATGCTCTAGATCTGGTGCTGTACTAGCCTCTCCTGAGGCCAGCTCCTGATACCAATAGACTTGATTGATGTCGTAGCCGAGAGGGATGTGGCGGTTGTAAGCTAGATGCAGCGTCATATCCATCAGATACCACACGACAACGAAGGATACAACGAGCTCGGCAAAGATCCAGCCGTTGGAGCGACGAAAAGCCCAGAGGAGCTTAAATGTATGTCTGATCATAGGGAGAATTACTTTTTACTTGCTTGATTGTCGGAGAGAGCATCTACGATATTGCTCCTAGTGAAGCGCCATGCAGGCAGGAGGCTTGTCATCGTATTGAGGATAAGTGCCGTCAGGAGGGCAAGGGCAAAAATCGAGGGCTGCAGAAGCATGCGCATAGAGACGCCAGAGGCAAAGCTCTTGACGTTGTCGATGCTTGAAGTCGAGTAGAGTAGATAGACACTCGTAAAGGCATCGTAAATATCGGAGGCGAAGAACGCATAGATCATCAGCAGGGCCAGTAGCGATCCCATCAGCGTCAGCAGCAGATTCTCCAGCAAGATTTGCTGGATGATAGACCTATTATTCGCCCCGAAAGCCTTGCGTACGCCCAATTCGCTCATCCTCTGCTCCAGCACCGAGCTCCCCAGCCCCATCAGATTGAGCGCAGGGATTAGCAAAAAGAGAAAAATCACACACAGAACTCCTATGGTAATCCTCGTCATATTAAAGCCCGAGTTGCCAACCCTCATCATCGCACTCCAGATATCATCGGGTTGCCCCATGAGGTTGATGCGTACATCTAGCCCCTCTTCGTATCGGGCGAAGCTATCTTTAATCTCTTGGACTGCCTCCGCTTGGCTGACCCCCTCTCGAGGCAATACGGTTGCGAAGAAAAGCCCCAGTAGAGAGGTGCCGTAGGTATTATCTATCGCGTCTTGCCGCAAAGTGAATGGAGCCCAGATATGGGCAAAACTATCGCTCATCTGATAGGGAACGTCGCGCACCACACCGCAGACCTTGTAGCTCCTGCCCTTGATCACAAAGCTACCGCCGACAGCATCGCCCCTCGGGAAAAGATAATTGGCTAGGCTCTCGTTGATCACAGCGACCTCTCGAGCCGCATCGAATTGCTCTTGCGAAAAAGGTACCCCTGCGACAAAGTCAAGCCAATAAACCTGCCAGAACCCAGGATCGGTGTACTTGACATACACCCTACGCGGATGGGGTGCATCGGCTGAGGTAACCTGATAGCTCTGCTGTTCGAAAGTAAAGAGCGAAGCCGATACGGCCTTGGCTGTCTTGAGCGGATAAAGACAGTCGCGCACGGTCTGGTAGGACATTGGGCCATTGGACATATAGCTCTGAGTCGTGTCCTTGGGCGTTATGGAGAGCATCGAGACGTAGAGCTGCCGCTCCCTATCATACTCGGGGTAGAGATTGCCTGTGTGCAGATAGAGGTGCGTAGCCACAAGCATCACCATCGCGATAGATAGAGCTGTACCCGTGATGTAGATGGTGCTGTAGAGCTTATTGTCACGCACCAAGGTCCAAGCCTGTTTGAGGTATTGACGATACATATCTGAGAGTAAATAAGTTGATTTTGATAGTCTATAAATCGAGCCTTCGTTACTATTGGTCGAGTTTGAGCTTGCTATTACTCTTGTACTGACTCATATCCGAGACGACCACCTCGTCACCTGCACTAAGGCCAGAGATCACCTCGACCCACTGGTAGCTACTCTCGCCCAGCTGTACGGAGCGTTTCTCTAGCTCCCCAGCTTGGCGCACGAATATCTCGTACGCTCCCCGACCATTGTAGTAGGGGCCATTGGCGATGCGTAGCACATCTTCCTTGACGGCATTCATCACATGCACATCTGTTTTGAGCCCAGAGCGCAGGCGCGGATGAGCGTCCTCGTCGAGAGAGACGGAGAACTGAATGACTCCATTCTTGGAGAGTGGTGTCAGGTTACTCACCACACCGCTCAGCTCTTCGCTACCGACCTTGATAGTCGCACGGCTGCCTACACGGATGCGATCGCCATAGCTATCGGCAATCTCGGCGTCGATGCGGAAGTGTGAGAGGTCGGAGAGTATGGCCACCTGTCCTCCTGGGGCTACCTGTGCCCCAATCTGTGTATTGATATAGGTCAAGACCCCTCGGCGAGGCGAGCGAATCTGGGCATCGTCGAGCAGACGCTTCGTCTCGGCAAGCGTCTTGCGAAAGATCTCCAGCTCTAGCTCCATTACCCGTGCATCGGCTTGGCTGACGAGGCGGTCATTATCTAGGCGACTACGCGCCTGAGCCTGCTCGAGCTCTGCCACACGGTAGCGGAGCTGTACCTCGCGTACCTTGTCGGTCGTGCCTGCCCCGATGCTATCTAGGTAACGCTCGTTGCGCACCTCTACGAGCATCTGATTGAGCTTCATGTCGCCGACCTTAATCTGCATCTCGGCATTGCTCAGCGTACTCGCGTTTTTGATGCGGAGCTGCTGTAGACGATACTGGCGCATCTTGAGCTCATCGAGCTGCTTGTGGTAGTCGGTCTCCAGACTAGTCAGGTCGAGGCGCAAGAGAGGCGAATCCGCCTCCACGGCATCGCCAGCACGCTTGTAGACCTCCACGATACGGCTACTAATCGGAGCAGTGATGATCTCCTCAAAGGCTGGCACGACCCTACCCGAGGCACTCACAGAGACCTCGATAGTCCCCACCTCGGCGGTGCTTAGCCGTAGACCCTTGAGGGAAATACTAGCTCTCATATAGGTGATGAGCAGGATGATGCCCACCAGTAGCACCAAGATGATGCCTGCTAATTTGCCCCAACGCTTGAGACGCTCTCGGCGTATCGTCTCCTGAGGAATTGCTCTATCCATAACAACGTGTTCGTTTTTTGTTCGGTTGTGTTTCGCTCTCCTCGAAGCAATTCCCGTGCCAAAAACCTAACCAGCTGATTATCAGAATTAGTGCAAAAATTAGGTGTTCGATATCGGACACTAAGTGTTCGTTTTCGAACACCTCAAGCGGACACTTTTCGCCCTCAGACCCCCTCTCAAATGGTCTAATGCCACCCGTTTTGAATTTCGTTTGATGATTGTTGGTTTCGCCCTTACAGGGCTCTAATGAATGGCAATTGCATACCCACGGCGACACTCACTTCGCCCGATGGACGGCGACGCTGCACGCGGCGTCGCTACAAACTGAAAACAATCGGCTTTCGATTGGTTAGGTTTTCGCGTGCATCGGGTTCGTCTGAAACAAGGCTCGTTTGTCTACTTTTATGTTAAGGTGTGTAAATAGATTGGTTAAATATCTCACGAAATGGGCTTCATATTTTCAATGAATACTAGCCCTTCACAGAAAAACTCAGAGAGATTTTTTCGGATTGTAGGACTAATTCGCTCCGATGTGTACACACATCCGAAAAGATTAGTGCAGAGAAATTCTGAAATTTGAGTCTATAGCAGATGTACTCGCTCAAAAAACTAAATAAATCATTGATTATCAAAATACTATAAAATACACGTTTTGAGTGGTTATTTTTATTCGGCTGGAGGCTAGTCCCCAAACGAGGTCGAACGCAATCTAGAGCCTTCTAGAGGCCAAATACGCAGTGCACGATTTATACACAACTTATCCACAGCCCACCAATCCATACACCATAATCAGATCGAAAATATAAATCCTCAAGCCTTGTTTGTAATTATTTATTAAACCTCAATTAACCAATCAAGATTGATTCATCAATCAGCACTACACCAATCGACTGCATCTATCATTGACCTCACGCGCGGTGAGTCCTAGACTTGTGCAGATTTGGAGAGAAAAGCGTAACTTTGGGGATATAAGTAAGCAAATTAGATTAGTATGATTTTATCAATGACGGGCGTGGGCAAGGCCATCGCTCGATACAACAATAAAAACATCGTCGTCTTCATCAAGACACTCAATAGCAAACAACTAGACATATCCACACGCATCGCTCAGCCCTACCGAGAGAAAGAGATCGAGATCCGTGGCCTAGTGGCCGAGGCGCTTGTGCGCGGTAAAGTGGAGCTAAGCATCAGCATCGAGGAGGAGGCTGGTGCGCTCTCGGGAGTGCAGAAAATCAACGAGGAGGCACTTAGGTACTATGTCGAGGCTCTCTCCCCCCTCTACAAGGGGCTATCCCTCGAGTTCTCGACCTTCGAGAGCCTACTGCGTCTGCCAGGCGTCCTCGTTCCCAACGAGAGCAGTCTACTCGAGGAGCTACCCGAGGAGGAGTGGCAGGTGCTCGTTGGGGCTATTCGTGAGGCACTCGATGCTGTGGTGGCATTCCGTCGCCAGGAGGGCATCATGCTCGAGGGGGCTCTGCGCCAGCGCATCGACAATATCTCTACCCTACTCTCTGGGGTGGATCAGCCCGAGGCTGAGCGCATCGAGGCTATTCGTCAGCGCATCACCGAGGCTCTGCAGAAGATCAGCCCCGATAGCTACGACAAGGGTCGCCTAGAGCAGGAGATGATTTACTACATCGAGAAGCTCGACATCAACGAAGAGAAAGATCGTCTGCGCCATCACCTTGGCTACTTCGTCGAAGTCATCGAGCAGGGCGAGGCGCAGGGCAAGACTCTAGGCTTCATCGCCCAAGAAATTGGCAGAGAGATCAATACCCTTGGTTCGAAGAGCAATAACGCCGAGATGCAGAAAATCGTAGTTAAGATGAAAGACGAACTTGAGCAAATCAAAGAACAGTCGCTCAACATCCTCTAGCCTACACGAAGTATCGACCTTGTACAGCCTACGGCGCTCGGGTCGATACTTTTTATTTACAGAGTATTAACCAAGAGAAGTCCATCAAACCGACTCAATATATCCCAAGAATATGAAACAGATCATTCCCAGCGTCCACAACGAGACCGACCGTCTAGAGGTCGTTGTATTAGGGTTACCACAGAGCCTTGGTCCAGAGCCTACCCTTGCCGAAACATACGATGCCAAGAGCTACGAGGCTGTGAGCCGCGGCGTCTATCCCAAGGAGCAAGATGTAATACACGAGATGAACTCCGTGCTCTCGGTACTTGAGCGCAACGGCGTCGAGGTGCTTCGCCCCGATCTAGTTGAGGATTACAACCAGATCTTCGCCCGCGACGTGGCATTCGTCGTAGACGATACGCTCTTCGTCTCTAACCTGATCCCAGACCGAGCTAAAGAAACGGGAGCTATGGCACACATCCTAGAGCGCATCCCATCTAGCCATATCGAGACGCTACCACAGCGTGTGCACACCGAGGGAGGCGATATCCTGCTCTACGACGATTTACTCTTCGTCGGCTGCTACCTTCGCCCCGACTACTCGACCTACAAGACCGCGCGCACCAATCAGTACGCTATCGACTATCTGCGCGAGCGTTTCCCCGCCAAGCAGATCGTTCCCCTAGAGCTACGCAAGCACGACCACGATCCACGGCAGAGCGTCCTGCATCTAGACTGTGCCTTCCAACCCGTGGGCAAGGGGCGTGCACTCATCTTCCGCGAGGGCTTCCTAGAGCCTAAGTATGTAGGCCTATTGGAAGAAATCTTCGGCAAGGATAATCTCTTCGCCGTGACGGGCGACGAGGCCTATATGATGAATACTAATCTAGTGTCTCTGTCGCCAAGCAAGGTCATCAGCGACCAAGCCTTCACACGCCTCAATCAGCACCTAGAGCAGAACTGGGGGATATCTGTCGAGGCTGTCCCCTATCAGGAGATTTCCAAAATGGGTGGATTGCTACGCTGCTCGACGATGCCACTAGTGCGTAAGCCCATCTAAGCGGATTGATGGCTAAGCAAAAGATCGTATTCGCCTGCCAAGGCTGTGGCGCAGTCTACCCCAAGTGGCAGGGGCAGTGCCACGCTTGTGGCGAATGGAATACTATAGAGGAGGAAGTCTCGGCGAGTAGTAGCCGTAGTGCGGCGAAGCATCCGGCCCTAGGTGGCGCAGTAGCAGTGAAGCCCGTTCGCCTCTCCCAGATCGAGACGAGCGACGAGGTGCGCCAAGATATGCTCGACCCTGAACTCAATCGAGTGCTAGGCGGTGGCTTGGTGCCGGGTGCGTTCATCCTGCTAGGTGGCGAGCCGGGTATCGGCAAGAGCACGCTTATCCTACAGACGGTGCTACGCCTACCCATGCGTACGCTCTACATCTCGGGCGAAGAGAGCCAGACGCAGCTCAAGATGCGCGCCGATAGGCTCGGTAGCAGCACAGCCGATTGTCTCATCTATACCGAGACCAACCTCGAGCGTATCCTCTCAACAGCTCTAGAGGTCAAGCCCGACCTTGTGGTCATCGACTCGATCCAGACCATTCAGACGGAGCTATCGGAGAGTAGCCCTGGGAGTGTCTCGCAGATCCGCGAGTGTGCGAACCTACTGCTCAAGTACAGCAAGACGGAGGGTGTACCCGTCATCCTGATTGGGCACATCAACAAAGAGGGAAGCATCGCGGGACCCAAGATTCTAGAGCATACGGTGGACGTCGTCTTGCAGTTCGATGGCGACAAACACTATATGTATCGCATCCTGCGTGGGCAGAAGAATCGTTTTGGTTCGACCAACGAGCTCGGCATCTACGAGATGCAGCAGACGGGGCTACGCCCTGTGGAGAATCCTTCGGAGCACCTCATCAGTCGAGAGCGAGCACATCTAAGCGGTATTGCTATTGCGGTGGCGATGGAGGGCGTTCGTCCCTTCCTCATCGAGACGCAAGCTCTAGTCAGCTCGGCTGTCTACGCTACTCCGCAGCGCTCCGCCACGGGCTACGATACTAGGCGCATGAATATGCTTCTGGCGGTACTGGAGAAGCGGGCTGGATTTAAGCTCATTCAAAAGGACGTCTTCCTCAACATCGCAGGAGGGATTAAGATTGCCGACCCAGCGAGCGATCTAGCCATCATCACCTCTGTGCTCTCCTCGAGCCTTGATATTGCCCTTCCCGAGGGGGTATGTCTCACAGGAGAAGTTGGGCTATCGGGCGAAGTGCGCCCCGTTAGCCGTGTCGAGCAGCGTATCCTAGAGGCCGAGCGTATTGGTCTCAAAGCCATTATCCTGCCACAGGCCAATCTGGCACAGCTGAGCAACCGCTCGTGGGGTATTCGCCTCGTGGGGGTAAGTACAGTAGAGGAAGCCTTCCGCCTGCTCTTCAAGCCACGAGAGTAGCAAGACCTTTGGGGATATTCATATACACAAGCGGGGCGATTCCCTCGGCATCGCCCCCCGTGTGTATCATATAGTTGAGTTGCTAATTGGAGGAATTAGCCCTTAATGGCAAGCACCTCGATCTCTACTAGACCATTCTTGGGTAGCGTACGCACAGCTACGGCAGAGCGTGCTGGGAAAGTATCCTCAAACTGACGAGCATATACCTCGTTCATCGCGGCAAAGTCGCCCATATCGGCTAGGAAGACCGTGGTCTTAACTACATCGTTGATCGTCATGCCTGCTTCGGCTAGGATAGCGTGTACGTTGCGGAAGGCCTGCTCTGTCTGCGCCGTGATACCATCTGCAAATTCACCCGTCTTAGGGTCGATACCTAGCTGGCCAGAGGCGTACAGAGTCTTGTCTACGAGGATGGCTTGGCTGTAAGGACCAATGGCAGCAGGTGCTGCCGAGGTCGAAATAACTTTCTTCATAAGATCTATTATTTTTTTCGGGTTGAATGAATCTTTTTATTCGTCACTGGCGTATAAGTGATGCCTGTACTCTTGGGCTTGTAGTACTTGAGCGCATTGGGCATATAGGCTTGGATCTCACGGATACGCGTTTCGTCGGAAGGGTGCGTCGAGAGGAACTCCATACCACCCTTGCTCCCTGCTCCCATCTTGCGCCACAGATTGACCGCCTCGTTGGGATCATAGCCAGCCATTGCCATTAGGACTAACCCAATTTTGTCCGCCTCTAGCTCTTGCTTACGCCCGAAGGGTAGAGCGACGAACATATTTGTCCCTAAACCATACGCCTGACCAATAACCATGCGCATGAGAGCAGACTTGTCGCTCACCGCAGAGCCGAGAATGTCTCCCCCCATCTGCAGTAGCATTTGGTTGCTGATGCGCTCGTTGGCATGCTTGGCTAGAGCATGAGCCACTTCATGACCAATAACAGCGGCGAGCTGAGCATCCGAGGCAGCCCCAGAGCCGATTAGATTGAGTAGCCCCGTGTAGACTACGATTTTGCCCCCTGGCATGCAGAAGGCATTTACCGCTCGACTATTCACGACGTTGAGCTCCCACGACATCTGTCGAGCAAGGTCGTTGAACCGATGCTCCTTGAGGTACTGCATAGTGGCATTGATGATGCGCGTGCCCACCTCTTTCACTCGGCTATTGGTCGTGCTGTTGGTGCTCAGAGGTGCCTGCTGAATAAATGAGCGGTACTGAGAGACGCTCGAAGAGAGAATCTCGTTATCCGAAACTAGATTAAGGGTGCGCCTCCCCGTGACAGGCACCGTACCACAAGAGTATAGGCCTAGGGCAAGTAGGAGGGCAGAGATGAACTTATTGCTCATAAAATAACGTCTGTTTAGTGGATTACTGCGCCAAAGGAATGGCACTATAATAGGAACAAAAAGCCTGCAAATCGACCTGCTCTGCCCGGGGCAATGGCACGGACACTTGAGCCCTCGGCAAATCTACAGGGAGTAAGCGATAGACCGCTCGCCCATCTGGGCGGAGCTTATTGACAAAAACGTATTGATAACTGGGCTGAGTAAGAATATCAGCCGATGGAGTCTCTCGACTTAGGGTAAGGGTCAGTAGCATCCCACCACGTGTCGCAGCGGGTTTACGCTGATTGCTGACAAAGTTGCCCAGAGAGTAAATCACGAAACTCTTCTTGCTCTGTAGGCTGTCTGGCTCAATCCATTCGCTCTGCTGCACAACGTGCGGATGACTACCTATAATTGCATCCACGCCTTGGCAATGAAGCCACTGAGCCAGAGCACGCTGCTCACCATTGGGCGTGCGCTGATACTCCACACCCCAGTGTATCTGTACGATCTTGTAGTTAGCACCTAGCGAATCGGCTCGTGCAATGTCGCGCGCCATCTGCAGTGTATCGATGCCATCTACCAAAGTTGGCTCTGGCACTGTGAGGCCGTTCGTCCCATACGTATAGGCCAGCACGGCTAGGCGGAGGCTCCCGAGCTCCAGCATCAGAGGTGCCATGCGCTCGCGTTCGTCCGCACTTCGGTAGCTCCCCGTATGGGCAATGCCTAGGCTGTCTAGTACATCGAGGGTACGCGTGATACCAAGTGCCGAGCGATCTGCCGAGTGATTGTTGCTAGTGGTCAGGACATCGAAGCCAGCTTCTCGCAGAGCCGAGCCCATAGCATCGGGCGTAGAAAACATAGGATAGCCAGTGTAAGGCTTGCCGCCAAAGGTCGTTTCGAGATTGCCAAAGGCCAGATCCGCCGAACCAATGCGAGAGGCTAGCGAATCGAAGGACGAAGCAAAGTCGTACATGCCCTCAGCCGTACAAGCCGCCTTAATCTGTGGCCCATGCGCCATGATATCTCCTACGAAAACGAGCTGATAGACCTCTGGCTTGACAGGAGGAATCGTATCAACCGACTGTACAGAAGTGCTTGAGGCTTCGGCACAACTTACCCCAGAGAGCAGAAAAAGAACGCCCAAGATATGGAGTATTCGGCAAAGGGATTTCATAGGCTTTAATATTCGGGGCGGTATTTCTCCTCATCCTTGTCCTCAAGAATGCTTAGATAGCTAATGTATCTGCTCTCGGCGATACGCCCATCCTCTAGAGCCTCACGGACAGCACAGGCAGGTTCGTGGGTATGCGTGCAGTTGCCGAAGCGACACTGAGGCTGGAGGGCAAAGATCTCGGGGAAGTAGTGTGAGACTTCTTCGTCCTGCATATCGAGCAAACCGAAACCTTTGATACCTGGGGTATCTATCAGATAGCCCTTGCTCGTGGGCAGAGGGATCATTTGGGAGAACGTCGTCGTGTGCATCCCCGTGTAATGCGCTTGAGAGATATCGCCTGTACGTAGGCCGACTCCCGGAATTAAGGCATTGATAAGCGTACTCTTGCCCACGCCTGAGTGTCCGCTAAAGAGCGTGATTTTGTCCTGCATCTGCTCACGCAGTATATCAAGTCCCTCGCCCGTAATAGCCGAGACTCTATGACAAATGTAGCCGATGCTCGTGTAGAGGGTGATGAGATCTGCTAGATAGGTCTCGCCCGCTTCGTTGAGCAGGTCGGTTTTGTTGAAGACAAGTTGCGTGGGTACCCGATACGCCTCTGCATTGGCAAGGAAACGATCGATGAATGTGGTACTGGTCTCTGGCGCAACCAGCGTACAGACCAGAAACGAAGCATCTATATTGGCCGCAAGGATGTGCGACTGCTTCGATAGATTGGCAGCCCGACGCAATATGTAATTGCGCCGGGGCAGTATTTCTTTGATGAAGTGCGCCTCGCCTCCGCCCTCGGGAGTCAGCTTCACTTCTACGCGATCTCCCACGACGATGGGGTTAGTCGAGCGGATACCTCTAAGGCGCAGATTACCTTTGGCCAGACAAGCTCGCTCGATACCATCGTCGCAGAGCACGAGATAGTGGCTACCTGTGTTGCGGATGACTAGACCCTGTACTTCTTGCATTACGATAGGCTGTACAGACTTTAGACTGTCATGATCTCCTTTTCCTTCTCTGCAAATAGCTCGTCGATACGCTTGATATATTTATCGTGGAGCTTCTGCACCTCAGCCTCGGCATCCTTGGCTACATCCTCAGGCGTATTGTCCGTCTTGATGCTCTTCTTGACGGCGTCGTTGGTATCGCGACGTACGTTGCGCACTCGGATCTTAGCCTCCTCAGCGTCCGACTTAACCTGCTTGACTAGCTCGCGGCGACGATCTTCGGTCAGCGGTGGGATGCCGAGACGAATCAGCTCACCATTGTTCTCTGGTGTGATGCCGAGAGGAGAGTTGATGATAGCGCGCTCGATGTCGCGAATGATTGTCTTCTCCCATGGAGTGATCACGATGCTCTTGGCGTCTGGGATCGTCACCGAACCAACCTGATTGAGGGGTACAAGACTTCCGTAGTACTCGACCATGATGCCATCTAGGATCTTAGGATTGGCCTTACCAGCGCGCACTCGTCCTAGCAGCTCCTCTAGGTGATCTACAGCCTTGCTCATACTTTCGCCCGCTTGGGCTATCATGCTTTTTAAGTCGCTCATTGCTTTATTATTCTAGGGTTTACTTATTTATTCCTGTATTAACCTATGCTTCTATAGGCATCCGAGAGTTACTCCTAAATGACAAGATAAAGATTTGGTCTTCTCTTTGGGTGTAGAATAGTGAATACTTCTCGGAGACTACGATCTTACGAACTGATATACCTCTGTAATTTGTCTTCACCCCCAATCGAGGGAAGAGTGATAATTGCCGTTCTATGAGCTTGACCGAAGTATATATGCTTAGAGAGTAGGTACTCGTACCGTTTTTATCTCTCCAATACTCTAGTTCGGAATACAGCTCCTGCCGTGCACTCGAGGTCCAAACTATCGCATACATATTCTTAAAGCCTCCTCCATCACTTCATCGTTGAGGTAGATGCGCCCCGAGGCAATATCATCCAAGCCTCGTTCAATAGCCTTGGTCTCCTCCTGACTAAGCTCATACTCCGCCTCATTGTCCACCGAGAGGATGTCAATGCCTAGAGCCTTCGCAATCACTTGCATCTGGGCAAGGTCTAGATGATCTGGGGTTTGGATGCGTAAAATCATAATGTTTATTGCTTATTCGTTGCTCACGTAGGTGCCGATGTTCTCGCCGCTGAGTACCTTGATGAGGTTGCCAGGCGTATCCATATCGAAAACTACGATGGGGAGGTTATTCTCCATGCACATCGTCGTAGCCGTCAGATCCATAATCTTGAGGCCACGGCTGTAGATCTCCTGATAGCTAATGCGGTCGAACTTCGTTGCCGTTGGGTCTTTCTCCGGGTCTGCCGTATAGATACCATCTACACGTGTGCCCTTGAGCATCACATCGGCCTCGAGCTCGATCCCTCTAAGAGACGAACCCGTATCGGTCGTGAAGAATGGATTGCCCGTGCCAGCCGAGAGGATGACCACCTGCCCAGCCTCCATGGCCTCGATCGCACGCCACTTGGTGTATAGCTCACCGATAGGCTCCATGCGAATGGCCGTCATCACGCGATTCTTCACACCAATGGCCGAGAGGGCAGACGATAGGGCAAGGCTATTGATTACGGTCGCCAGCATACCCATCTGATCGCCCTTGACGCGGTCGAAACCCTGAGTCGCTCCGCTCAAACCTCTGAAGATGTTACCTCCGCCAATGACGATAGCTACTTGGATGCCCATCTCGCACGCCGTCTTGATGTCGCGCGCATAGTCGGACAGACGTCCCGTATCAATGCCGTGCTGCTTGGCGCCCATGAGAGACTCTCCGCTGAGCTTGAGTAGCACTCTGTTATATTGCTTCATACAACGCTATAATTACAAATATCGTATAATACTACAAAGTAACAATATTTCGCCACGATGAGCAAATACCCCAAAAGGCAATCCCCACCCTAGGCACGGAGCTTAGGATGAGGATTGTTCTGTTGTCCTTGTCTCTATCGCAAGGGGGGGGGGGTGATGGATCACCTCTACTTGCGAGACTCTTTGCGCTTCTCTAGCTGTCGCTTAAGAGCATCGATGGATATATCTATTGCCTCCTCAAAGGTATCGGCAGTCTTATCGGCGAATAAATCGGCACCTGCGATGATGAGCTTGACAGAGGCTTCTTTGTTGAGCGAAACTTCTGGTTTAATGACCTTGAGAATCACCTCTGCCGCTTGAATTTCGTCGGCGAAACGGTTGAGCTTCTCTAGTTTCTTCTGGATGAACTCCTTGAGCTGAGCGGTGGCTTCGAAGTGCAAAGCCTGAATCCTGATATCCATAGTCATTTTTCTTTTTTTGCTCTTGGATGAGCGTTATACATCTGTTGCAGCTGTTTGAAGGTCGTATGCGTATACTGCACCGTGGTCGAGACCGAACTATGCCCCATGAGCTCCTTAATCGCCAAGAGATCCGCGCCCGAATTGAGCATATCGGTGGCGAATGAATGCCTCAGTGCGTGCGCTCCTCGCCGAGAGAGGTTGGGGACGCTCTCGAGGGCTCGATGTACAATGCGGTAGACCGCCTCGCCCGTCATAGCTTTACCTCTCAAAGATACGAAAAAAGTATCGGTATTGCCAAACGTTTCGTTACGCTTCTCACGCCATTGGAGCATCAACTCTGCCAAATTGTTGCCAAAAGGAACGATCCGCTCTTTCCCTCCCTTACCAAGCACCTTGAGCGTCTGGCCGCATAGATCTACGTCGGCCTCTTTGAGCCCTGCCAGCTCCGAGCGTCGAAGACCACACTCGTAGAGGGTCGCAATCAGCGTACGCGCCAGTAGCTCGGGGAGTCCCTCCTCCTCTTGCTCCTCAAGCAGTCTATTAATCTCGTCCGTCGGCACGTATACCGGTAGGGGGCGCTCCGAGCGAGGCGGACGAAGATGCTGTGCCGGGTGGCGGTCGATGTCGCCGTGCTTGAGCAGATAGCGATAGAAACTCTTGACGGCCGAGAGCCTACGCGCCACAGAGCTAGCCTTGAGGCCAGAGTCCATCTGAGCCGAGAGCCAGCCTCTGATGAGGTCGGTATCTGCCCCACTGGGAGCAATCGCCTCGCCTAGTCGCTGCGCGCAGTAGAGAGCATAGGCCTCTAGATCGGCAGCGTAGCTCTCGCGAGTACGCACAGCAGCATTGACCTCCTGCTCCAGATAACGTAGATAGTCCTCAATGGCTCGGCGCATCATCTCTTTTGCTTAAAAATCTAACCTAGACGAAACAAACGCTCTGCATTCTGCGAGGTAACCTCCCCAAGTTCGTCTGCCGAGCATCCGTAGGTCCCAGCGAGGAACTCTAGGGTATGCACCAGATGTGCAGGCTCATTGCGCCGACCACGCTTGGGGACAGGACTTAGATAGGGGGCATCGGTCTCGATAAGCAACCGCTCTAGAGGGATACGCTGTATATAGGTCTTGAGCTGGCTGTTCTTGAAGGTTACCACCCCATTGAGCCCAATCATAAACCCCCCGAAGCCGAGAGCCTCCTCTAGCTCTGCCTCTGTACCCGTGAAGCTATGGAAGACGCCACGAGTTGTATGCTTACCTGCACGACGAAGCAAGTCGAAAGTATCGGCAAAAGCCTCGCGCGTGTGTATAATAATAGGTAGATCGTACTCGTGTGATAGGGCAATCTGCTTGGCGAAGGCCTCCGCCTGCTGCTCCTTGTAGGTCGTATCCCAATAGTAGTCTAGCCCAATCTCCCCGACGGCAACGAAGCGTCCATGCTTGAGAGCCTCGGCGACGAAGTCAAGCTGCTCGCGGTAGTCCTCCCCTACGGAGGTCGGATGCAACCCCGCCGAGGGATACAGCACCTCGGGGTAACGCTCGGCTAGAGCCATCATACGTGGGTAGCTCTCGCAGTCTACGTTGGGGAGCACCATACGCTCTACCCCGGAGGCCATAGCTCGAGCTATCACCTCATCAATATCCTCGTCGAACTCCTCGGCGTATATATGTGTATGCGAATCTATCAGCCTCATCTTAGCTCATACGGCTAGCTAGAGCATCGAACAGCTGCACGAGGGGTAGTGTGCGCTCCTGCTCTATATCTATGGTTTTGAGGATGCTTAGTGCCTCCTCTGTCAAGCGGGCAATCTGGGCGCGTGCATACTCTGGTGTGCCAGCCTTATCGTAGAGAGCCGTAACGCCCTCGATACGCTCGTGGCGTTGTTCCTCCTCACCGAGGGACATCAGACGATTGAGCTCAGCCAAATCCGCCGTCTCTAGTTGCTCACAGGTATAGAGGAGCATCAGCGTCTTTTTGGCATTCATAATATCTCCCCCGATAGGCTTACCGAAAGTCGCCTCATCGCCATAGACATCTAGATAGTCGTCCTGTATCTGGAAGGCAAGCCCCAGCTTCTGCCCTACCTCGTCTAGTCGCTCTGCGTCCTCTGCACTAGATCCACTGGCTAGCGCCCCTAGACGCATAGAAGCCCCGAGCAGCACGGCAGTTTTGAGGCGAATCATCTCTAGATATTCGTCCGTCGAGACATCATCTCGATCCTCAAAGAGCATATCATACTGCTGACCGCGACAGATATCCACAGCCATTTGGTTGAAGATCGGGAAGGCTCGGTAGAGTAGCCCAGCGTCGCTGATGCCCTCAAGGGCTCGATAGGCCTCGATGCTCATCACATCGCCCGAGAGGATTGCGGTATTCTCGTCCCACTTGCGGTAGACGGTGGGCTGACCACGTCTGAGGGGTGAGCGATCCATCAGGTCGTCGTGTAGGAGCGTGAAGTTGTGGAAGACCTCTAGTGCCACGGCTATGGGCAGAGCAGGCCGAATGTCGGCAGAGAATAGCTGAGCCGAGAGCAGGCAGAGCAATGGACGCACGCGCTTGCCTCCTAGCTCTAGAGTATAGTGGATAGGCGCGTATAGCTCTTGAGGGGCGTGTGTAGCATAGCCCTGTGCGTGGAGCGCCTCCTCAATTCGGGCGAGTAGCTCCGATGATGCATACAGTTGTGCTGGCATAGTCTATAAATAGCAAACCGCGACCGCTCTTGGCAGGGGTCACGGTTTACTGTAAGATTGATATTAAAAAATTGAGAAACTTGCTATCTCGAATAATTATTGTAGGCGGAATACTACAGGCAGTCTGAAGCGCTGACGAACAGGCTTACCACGCTGCTTACCGGGCTTCCAAGCTGGCATACCAGATACCACACGCACAGCTTCCTTGTCGAGAGCAGGGTCTACTCCACGTAGCACCTCTACCTGCGATGGCTTACCATCACGCTCGATTACGAAGCCCACGATTACACGACCCTGAATACCATTCTCCTGAGCGATCTCTGGGTAGCGTACGTTGTTGCTTAGGTACTTCATCAAAGCAGCTTGGCCACCGGGGAACTCGGTGCTCTCCTCTACGATTTCGAAGATCTGGTTGGCGTCTTCTTCCTCTACAGGAGCAGCTACGACTACAGGAGGAGGCGTTGGCTTAGCCTCGTCAGCCGATACGAAAGCCACCTTGGCAACTTCCTTCTCGTTGTCTACTGTAGTAAATTCCTCAGGTAGCTGAGCCTCGATCTGCTGTTCGGGTTCGGGTTCTGGCTCTGGCTCCTCTTCTTGCTGTTCGTCCTGTACAATGAGAGCATCATCAAGATCGGCTAGGCTTAGTACTGCAGTATCAATAGCCTTAGCGATGGTTGAGCGCCACTCAAGAGTAACGAAGAGCAACGATAGCGCCACTACCAGACCGAGCAAGAGAGATAGACTCTTGCTTTTCTCAAGGTCTGCTTGAGGTGATTTCTTGATTTCCATAACTATTCCTATATTATTTGTTTGTTTAACTTCAAGACTACATCAGCACAAAAATACTAAAGTTTTTGCCAACAACAATACATCGCAAGAAAAAGTGAAGTCCATTACCCTTGAGGACTTCATTAAGTTCGTTTTCAGATACTCTATACATTGAAATAGTGATTTTTGTCTAGTGATAATTGACGAGGATTCAGGAAAGCGATTTTAAGCGTCTACAGATTTTCACATTCATTTATATGATTGAGGCGACTAGATGTTTGTCGCAGCACAGAGGGAGCAAAAATGGCAGACCGCGTATTTGACTCCTACGAGGCTCTACAGCGCGTTCGAGCTGATTTGGGCACTTGGCCCCATCCTAATAAAACAACCGCCTAAAACGAATCTTTCACAACATACTAATAATCATACATATAAAACTAAATTTAGACTAATTTGATTTAAGCGAAGCAGACTTTTCAGAATTTCTCTGCACTAATCTTTTCGGATGTGTGTACACATCGCGGCGGATTAGTCCTACAATCCGAAAAAATCTCTCACAGATTTTCCGAGAAGAGTGAGCATTCATTGAAAATATACCACCCATTTCATAAAATCCTTAACCAATCCATTTGCATACCTTAACATAAAAGTAGACAAACGAGCCTTGTGTCAGACAAACCCTATGCACACGAAACATACTAACCGAAGAGCGATTGGTCTTAGCTTGTAGCGACGCCGCATGCGGCGTCGCCGTCCAACGGGCGGAATGAGTGTACAAGGCAGAGGAGGAGACTTGCGGGCTTTCAGCCCTTACAAAGCGGAGGATTTAGATAAAATCTGATAGAAATAGAGCGACACATCAACATTTTAGAGTCAACTATAAGCCTATATCACTTACTGTTTGTATCTTTGCGACGCAATTATTATAGGTAATAACAAAACAAACTATATAGTATCTCAAATGGCAGTATTAGAGAAGATCAGAAACAATGCTGGCCTCTTGGTCGGAGGGATCGGTGTTGCGCTTGCAGCATTCCTCCTCGGTGACGGTATGCGTTCATGCACGCCGTGGCTACAAAAGAGCCAACAGGTGGCCTTGTCTATCGACGGACAGGAAGTATCAATCATGGACTACGATGCTCGTCTGCAGATGATGCAGGAGCAGATGGAGGCACGCTCACAGCAGCGCCTCAGCGACGAACAGAGACTGATGATCAACAATCAGCTCTCGCAGGAGTACATCACCGACTATGCTATCACTAAGCTAGCCGAGGAGCTTGGCCTCAAGGTAACCAACGACGAGCTCTACGCTCTCTTGAGCGGTCAGGGCGTTAGCGCGTCTCCTATCGCACGTCAGTTCTTCTCCCAGTTTGGCATCAACCCCGAGGACAAGAAGTCTGTAGATGATCTCATCATGCAGATGAGCGACAAGAATCTAGGCAACCTCCCAGCCGAGCATCAGGCTCGCCTACGTGCTCAGTGGCAGGGTGTACACCGCTCTATCGTCAATAGCCGTCTGCAGGAGAAGTTCTCCGCACTGCTTAGCCGCAGCTACAAGATCACGAAGCTAGACGAAGAGATTACTCAAGGAGCAGGCAGCCGTACAGTGGCACTTGTGCGCACCACGGCTGGTATGATCTCCGACAGCACACAGCGTGCTACCGACGCCGAGATCAAGAAGTACTACGAGGAGCACAAGAACTTCTTCCGTATGCCTTACCCCAATGCCGAGGTTAGCTACATCAGCATGCAGGTACTCCCCTCATCCGACGACTACGCTGCAGCCGAAGCCGACATGCAGAAGGCCTACACCGAGCTACGCGAGTCTGCTACGCTCACGCAGGTTGAGGAAGCTATTCGCAACTACAACGAGAAGTTCTCTAGCAAGGTGTACCTCACTGCTGCCGAGCTCGACCAGATGGGTCTAAGCTCAGACGACGCTACCTTCATCAAGACTTCTGAGATTGGCGCTGTCAATCAGCCACGTCTAGTAAGCGACCGCTACAACCTCGTTAAGCTCATCGACAAGAAGACGAGCGCAGAGTCTATCGGCGTACGCATCCTCACGCTCGACAGCGCAGGGATGGCCAAGAGCGATAGCCTACTAGCACTACTCAACTCTGGTGCCGACTTCGCAGAGCTAGCCAAGAAGCACAGCTCAGACCCAAGAACTGCAGCCGACGGCGGTCTGCTCATGGTGCCTAACCAGTATGGTATGACCGACAGCACCTTCACAGAGTTCACCCTCGCTCAGTTCTCACTCGACACGCTCTACAAGGCTCCTTTCGGCTCAGTGATCACGCTTGAGCGCCCCGGGATGAACAAGATGTTCGTCAAGGCTGTGCATGTGAAGCCAGCTGTAGAGAAGTATCAGGTAGCCTCAGTGTCTATCCCAGCACTATTCTCGGATAAGACCTACAACGAACGCTACGCTGCACTGAATAAGATCCTCGGCGAAGGTGGTACATTCGATCAAATGGCAGAGAAGGCCGAGAAGGAAGGCTTCGAAGTGTCTCGCGCCATGGCTGTATCGACTCAGTCGCCTCAGCTAGGAGCTATTCCAAGCTCTCGCCCCGTAATCACTTGGGCAATGAACGCTAAGGACGGCGAAATCGCAGACAAGGTGTACCGCTGTGGCTCTGATCACCTCGTGGTAGCAGCCCTAGACAAGCACCTACCTGCAGGCTTTGCTCCTCTATCTCTCGTACGCGACCAGATCGCAGCTCGTGTAGAGATGGAGAAGCGCACAGACGCACTCGCCAAGTCTCTCGAGGCTAAGGCACTCGCTTCGCTCGATGCTTACGCTACAGAGCTCAATACTCAGGTAGATACGCTCGTGGGAGTTAGCTACGTGGTACGTGGTTCCGAGGGTGCTGCCTTCAACGGTAAGACGATGACTACTGCGCTCAATATGGTCTCTAAGCCATTCGTAGCAGGTAGCGAGGTTATGGTCGTTCAGCCACTAAGCCAGCAGCCAGCAGACGCTACGACGATTCAGTCGCAGAGCCGTCAGCAGGAAGCTGATCTAGGCCGTCAGTTCAGCTATCGTGCCTTCTCACAGCTCCTGCAGAGCCTCAAGGTAGAGGACAACAGAGCTCGCTTCTACTAGGGCATACGAAACCCTACAAAACCAACAACCCGAGCCGACTGCCAAACATTAGGCAGGTGGCTCGGGTTTCTTATACAAATGATTTATAACTCAATGACGGACAGTAATACAAGTAAACAAACTCTACTGGGCATGTCGCTCGAGGAGCTAACCTCTGCGCTCACCGCACTCGGGATGCCTCGCTTCTCTGGCAAGCAAGTAGCCGACTGGCTCTACAAGAAACGTGCGACAACGATCGAGGAGATGACGAATATCTCTAAGGCCAATCGTGAGCTGATGGCTGAGCACTTCGTCGTAGGACGTAGCGCCCCCGTGACTTCGCAGCTCTCGGTCGATGGCACGCGCAAGTATCTCTTCAGGGTAGCCACTGGTGGCCTAGTGGAGTCGGTCTTCATCCCCGATGGCGACAGGGCGACACTCTGCATCTCGTCGCAGGTTGGCTGTAAGATGAATTGCCTCTTCTGTATGACGGGCAAGCAAGGCTTCCGGGGACATCTCCCCGTAAGTGAGATCATCAACCAAGTGCTCTCGGTCGAGGAGTCGGAGCAGCTCACCAACATCGTCTATATGGGTATGGGTGAGCCTCTAGACAATGTAGAGCAGGTGATGAAGTCGATACGAGTAATGACACAAGATTGGGGACTAGCTTGGAGCCCCAAGCGACTAACCCTATCGACCGTAGGCGTACGCAAGGGACTAGAGCGCTTCCTCCGCGAAACGACCTGCCATCTAGCCGTTAGCTTGCATAACCCATTCCACGAGGGGCGACTAGAGATTATGCCAGCCGAGCAGGGCATGACGCTTAGCGAGACGCTCGATCTGATTCGCCAGTACGACTTCTCTGGGCAGAGACGTGTATCATTCGAGTACATCGTCTTCGACGATCGCAATGATAGCCCCAAACACGCTACCGAGCTAGCACGTATCCTCAGAGGCATTCCCTGCCGCATCAACCTGATTCCCTTCCATCAAATCCCCAACGTGCCCCTACGCCCCACGACACGTGAGCGTATGGAAGCCTTCAAAGCACAACTCGAGCGCGCGGGCTACGTGACGACAATCCGCACGTCTCGTGGCGAAGACATCTCGGCAGCCTGTGGGATGCTATCGACCAAAGAACAGATGGGACTATAAGCGCCCCCACAGATGAGGGCTTTCGTAGCCGACTAAGCACAAAAACTTCGCCCCGTGCACTCTATCGAGTGCACGGGGCGAAGTGCCTATATATCGTTTGTTTCGATTAGCTTAGATAAGCAGCAAACATCCAAGCGCTCTTCTCCTGCTCTGCTAGGAGATCACCCATGAGGGCTACAGTCACTTCGTCGCCAGCTTCGCTAGCTGCCTCTAGCACTTCACGCTCTAGAGCGATAAGCGTCTTGTAGTTCTCCACGATCTCGGGGAGAATCTCCTCCTGCTTAGATAGAAGAGTGGTTTCCTTGATCTTGCTTTGGCCTACGAGTACGCTGAAGCGATTCTCGGGCTGTACATCTAGCTGGAGTAGACGCTCTGCTAGCTCGTCGATGGTCTCGGCTACACCATCGTACATCTTCTCAAACTGCTCGTGTAGCACGAAGAACTGTGGGCCACGAACGTGCCAGTGATAGCCGCGTAGGTTAGTGTAGTATACTTGGAATGTAGCAAGAAGCGTTTCGAGACCCTTAACTACTGGGGCGAGCTTAGCAGCATCTAGCCCTGTGATTGACAATACCTTGTTCATAATACTTCTTTTATTTAGTTTGTTCTATACTTTGATGCTACAAAGGTAGCGTCCTCCCCACTAGCGACCAACAGATAGATGTAATACCCAAATCAGCTCCATCTATAATTGCTCTAAGCCTCGTGGTGTACCTCCAAAGCTCAACTCCCAAGAGCCGAACCTCGTATTGAGGCGCCTCCTGGGAGTCTCTTCAAATCACTGTGTTATGTGCCGCGTGGGCAGATTACTTCACGCGCTTGATGCCGTACTGAGCAAGTGCACCAAGTTCCTCCTCAATGCGGAGCAGCTGGTTGTACTTAGCCATACGGTCTGTGCGTGAGAGTGAGCCAGTCTTGATCTGGCCAGAGTTTGTAGCTACGGCGATGTCTGCGATTGTAGCATCTTCAGTTTCGCCAGAGCGGTGAGAGGTTACGCTAGTGAACCCATGACGGTGAGCCATCTCGATAGCGTCGAGCGTCTCGGTCAGCGTACCGATCTGGTTAACCTTGATTAGGATTGAGTTAGCGCAGTCCTCGGCGATACCACGACGTAGGTACTCTACGTTGGTCACGAATAGATCGTCACCTACGAGCTGGATCTTACCACCAATCTTGGCAGTGAGCTTCTTCCATCCTTCCCAGTCGTTTTCGCCCATACCATCTTCGATAGAGTCGATTGGGTACTTCTCTACGAGCGAAGCAAGGAACTCAACCTGCTCGTCGATTGTGCGCTTAGCACCGTTAGGACCTTCGAACTTGCTGTAGTCGTAGATACCATCCTTGAAGAATTCGCTAGAAGCGCAGTCCATAGCGATGGTGATGTCCGAACCAGCCTTGTAGCCAGCCTTCTCAATAGCAGCAAGGATGGTCTCTAGGGCTTCGTCTGTACCACCTGCGAAGTTAGGAGCGAAACCACCTTCGTCACCTACTGCAGTGCTGTAGCCCTTACCCTTGAGGATGCTCTTGAGGGCGTGGAATACTTCTGCACCCATACGTAGAGCTTCGCGGAAGCTAGTAGCACCAACAGGGCGAATCATAAACTCCTGAAACGCGATAGGAGCGTCGGAGTGAGAACCACCATTGATGATGTTCATCATAGGTACAGGTAGCACATAGGTGTTGGTACCACCGATGTAGCGATATAGAGGCATATCGAGGTAAGCGGCAGCAGCCTTAGCTACAGCGAGCGATACACCAAGGATGGCGTTGGCGCCCAGTCTGCTCTTAGTCTTAGTACCGTCAAGCTCAAGCATCTTCATGTCGATAGCGCGCTGCTCTAGTGTGCTCATACCATAGAGAGCAGGAGCGATCTCGTTGTTGATGTTTTCTACAGCCTTGAGTACGCCCTTACCTAGATAGCGTCCCTTGTCTCCGTCACGAAGCTCAAGAGCTTCGTTTTCACCAGTCGAAGCACCGCTTGGCACAGCAGCACGACCAATGATACCACTAGCTAGATGTACATCTACCTCCACGGTTGGATTACCGCGAGAGTCGAGGATTTCTCGACCTACAATCTTTACAATATGCATATTAGTACTGAATAATTGATGAATATTCTCGTTTAATTATCTGCCCACAAAGATACTAAATAAATATAAAAATACCCAATCCCAAGGACGATATATTTCATCACTTCCAGAAGAGCGCCCCAATCGGGCAGCAACATCGGTCTCATGCAGCCAACAGGCCAATCCCCAAGCTCCGCATATTTAGGGCAAAATCCATCGCAAAGCCAGACTGCAATCAGCTTGCAGACGACTTGGGGCAAGCTTCTTGTCTACCACATAGGCGAGATAGCTAGAATCGGCTTTTCTCCTTTTTAGTTAAATAGTGTGAATAAACTAGGGTAAAATTCGGGCGAACGGAGCGACGATTTCGGGGCGATTGGTTCGCCTTCGTGGAAAAACGCTTAGAGATTTTTTCGAATGAGTCCTACAATCCGCTGCGATGTGTACACACTTCCGAAAAGATTAGTGCAGAGAAATTCTGAAATTCTTGCTTGTCATGAATGGAATCGGGCCAAACCCCACCCTATCTAACTGACTATTAGATAAATGAAAAATCACATTTTAAGCGACTATTTCCGCTAGGCTAGGAACTAAGTGCCCAAACGAGGTCGGACTCAATCTAGAGCCTCCTAGGTGGCAAATACGCAGTCTGCTGTTTTTCGCCCTCCGCAAAGCATTTCTCTCATCAACATTCTGAAATTTGAGCTAAAATATAAATCTTGGGGGAGCTAAGCATCGCTACGGAGGGTGCAGTTTTTTGTTTTATCTTTGCCCGTATCGAATAAACCTAGACTTAAGCATTTGAGTTATACTCTTAGTAAATAATCCAGTATAGAACTTATTATATGAGTAGAGAACATCGTCGCTGCCTGATCATCGGTTCGGGCCCTGCTGGCTACACAGCCGCCATTTACGCATCACGCGCCAACCTAGCCCCCCTCCTCTACGAGGGCATCCAGCCAGGTGGTCAGCTTACCACGACCACAGAGGTGGAGAACTTCCCTGGCTACCCCGAGGGAACTACTGGCTCCTCGCTCATGGCAGATCTACGTAAGCAGTCCGAGCGCTTCGGTGCAGAGATTCGCCGAGGGATTGCAGTCAAGGCAGATCTATCCAAGGCACCCTACCTGATTACTTTCGATACGGGCGAAGAAATCACGGCCGACACAGTGATTATCTCCACAGGTGCTACTGCCAAGTATCTTGGTCTAGAGGACGAAACCAAATATGCGGGCATGGGGGTATCGGCATGTGCTACCTGCGACGGCTTCTTCTATCGCAATAAGGTCGTAGCCGTAGTAGGTGGTGGCGACACAGCATGTGAGGAGGCTCTATATCTGGCGAGCCTAGCCAAGCACGTCTATATGATTGTGCGCAAAAACTACCTACGCGCCTCGGAGATTATGCAGGAGCGCGTCCGTAAGGCAGAGAACATCACCATCCTCTTTGAGCACAACACCGTAGGGCTATTTGGCGAAAACGGCGTCGAGGGGGCACACCTAGTCAAGCGCAAGGGAGAACCCGACGAGGAGATGGTAGATATCGCGATCGACGGCTTCTTCCTAGCCATTGGCCATACTCCCAACTCGGGTCTATTCGCCGACTACCTCAAGCTCGACGAGACCGGGTATATCATCACCGAGGCGCACTCACCACGAACCAACGTCCCCGGGGTATATGCAGCGGGCGACGTAGCAGACCCACACTACCGCCAAGCCGTGACGGCAGCAGCATCGGGCTGTAAGGCTGCTATCGAGGCCGAGCGCTACTTGGGCGAACAAGGGCTCTAGGGCGAGAGACCCAACAAACCTCAAGGGGCTGTGGCAAAATTTACTTTTGCTGCAGCCCCTTTTAGGTGTTTCAGAATGCGCAAAATGCAAGGCGCAAAGACTGAGGCATACTAGAGTATGTGACCGAAGCCGACGACGAAGTCCGTGCGGAGCAAATGTCGCAAGTAACACAGCAGTTTGCGTATTATGACACACCGTCTTTGTTTTTCAGAATCCATATAATGCAAGACTCTAAGCCTGACTCCGACGATGAAGTCCGTGCCGAACCAAAGAGCCATCCTAGAGTAAGCGACTTGGGAGAAATATCGCGAGTACAACAGCCGTTTCATATTATGCCACACCGACCTTTCTCTCATTTGCTAGATTTGTGTTACTTTTACCCTCGTGCTTTTTGTTACTCATTCGGATTAAATCAAAATTAAGTAAGATACTCTAATCATCAAATCAATTAGACTTATGAGAAAGCTACTCTACACGCTAGGCTTGGCTCTCGGTATTAGCCTCATCGCCTCAGCTCAGATCCCAGACTTCAAGCTCAAGGACATTGACGGACGTACGCACCAGACTACTGCCGTTGTCGGTCAAGGCAAACCTGTCGTTATGAGCTTCTTTGCTACTTGGTGCAAACCTTGCCTCAGAGAGCTAAGCGCCATCCACGAGGTTTATGCCGACTGGAAGGAAGAGACTGGCGTAGAGCTGATCGCCGTTTCCATCGACGAAGGTGCCAATAGCCGCAAGGTTAAGCCTCTGGCTCGTAGCAACGGCTGGGAGTGGATGGTGCTGCTCGACCCCAATAGCGACCTGATGCGTGCCATGAACGTAACAATGGTACCTACGGTCGTGATCTTCGACGGCGAAGGGAAAATCGCCTATCGCCATACTGGCTATAACGAAGGCGGCGAACAGGAGATTATCGCAGAGGTACGCAAACTCATCAAGAAGAAGTAGAGTAGTATGAAGAAGAGTCTTTTGGCGCTCTACGCACTGGCCTCTCTCTCTGGTCTCGGCCTGCACTCTGCACAAGCACAGAGCGAGAGCAGCGGCTGGGGCAAGCTCAACTACAGCATTCTGCTGCAGAGCGATCTGCACCTTAGCCAAGACAAGAAGCTATCACATCGCTTCACGGGGATGTCGTACTTGGACATGAAGCTCTCCAACGACTACCTAAGCCTAGGAGTGCGTGGCGAATATATGCCACATCCTCTACCAGGATTACACTCCACAGCTGGCAAGGGCATCAGCCATCTCTACCTCAGAGGCAAGTACAAGGCACTTGACCTGACAGTCGGCGACGTGTACGAGCAGTTTGGCTCCGGACTCCTACTACGTGCCTACGAAGACCGCCCTCTAGGCATCGACAACGCCATACGAGGAGGCAGATTGGTTGTGACGCCTGTAGAGGGAGTTCGGTTGGTTGCCTTGGGCGGTCAGCAGCGCAATCACTTCGACCGAGATGGTAAACTCTGGCACAGCTCTCGCGGACACGTGCTGGGTACCGACCTACAGCTAGACTTGCAGTCGCTCATCCGACCATTGCAGGAGAGTGACCTACGCATCGACCTAGGCGGTAGCTTCGTGAGCAAATACGAAAAGACGGATGCGGGTATGTTTATCCTACACCCGACCGACCCCAAGCTCAGGCTCAATCTGCCCGAGACGACACCAGCTTGGTCTGGTCGCACAACCCTGCAGTATGGTGCTTGGGAGGTTTATGGTGAATACGGCTACAAGTGGGCCGACCCCAACCGCTCCAATAAGTACACCTATGCACCTGGCTCGGTAGCCATGCTGACGGCCTCGTATTCGTCCAATAAGATCAGTGCGGTAGTTGGAGCAAGACGTGCCGAAGACTTCGACTTCCGCTCGGCTCGCTCGGCTGCGGAAACCGACCTTAGGGTCAACCACCTGCTCCCCTTCACACAGGCGCAGACCTATACGCTAGCAGCCCTACGCCCCTATGCCACTCAAGCTCGAGGCGAATGGGCGCTGCAGGGGGAGCTACGCTACTCTCTAGACCGAGGCACAGCTCTAGGCGGACGCTATGGAACCAAAATCAAGCTGACGGCCTCGTACATCAGTGCGCTCAAACCCAAGGCAAGCGAAAAGCCTTTTGACAACCTCCTACAAGGCGACAATGGCATTCGCTACGACTACTTCGGCTGGGGAGACAAGCTCTTCCACGACTTTGGTCTAGAGATTAGCCGCAAGATGAGTAGCTCGTACTCATTCGCCTTCAGCTACTTCAATCAGTACTACAACCAGTTCATGCTCGAGCAGCATGGCGAGCATGATGTGCGTAGCCACATATTCGTCTACGACGGCAAGCATCGCCTATCCAAGTCTCTAGGCTTGCGCACAGAGCTACAGTATCTGCTCTCTGGGCAGGCCGACGGCGACTGGATGTTTGGTCTCGTAGAAGCCTCTATCGGCAAACACCTCATCGTATCCCTAAGCGACCAGTACAACAATGGTAAAACCAAGGAGCACTACCCAATGGTCGCAGTGGCTGGCACCTACAAGTCGCATCGCCTACAGCTCTCGTGGGGACGTACGCGCGCAGGGATCAACTGCTCTGGTGGTGTGTGCCGCATGATGCCAGAGACCCAAGGACTATATCTATCACTTAATTCAGCATTCTAAATGAAAAAAATCTTTGCAACACTTGTGGCAGTAGGGGCTCTACTCACTGCCTGCGATAAAAACCAGGAAGAGCCTCGCTGGGAGAGTAACGAGGGAGTTCAGCTAAGCGAAGCTGAGCGCCGCACCGTCCTCATCGAGGAATATACAGGACAGGACTGCGTCAACTGCCCTTCGGCCGCTGGTGTCCTACACAAACTAGAGAAGGAGTTTCCCAACAATGTAATTGTCGTGGCTATGCACTCCGAACACTCTGGGATGGCTCGTGAGCTGAAGAATGCCGAGGCTACTCGTTTGGCTAAGCACTTCGGCCTGCCCAATGCCGTACCTATGATGATGATGAACCGTATGCCCTTCGCAGACAAAAAAAACTACAACTCCGACTTCGCGCAGTGGCCCAATAGCATCCGCAAGCTGGTCAATACACCTAAGCTAGCAGATATCGAGCTTGGCAAGCCCAGCTTCGACAAAGCCCAAGATGAGCTACGCCTGAGCGTCAAGGTCAAGCCAGCGGCCACCATGAGCGACAAGCGAGTGAGGCTAGTGGCCTGGTTGGTAGAGGATGTGGTAGCCAACCAGAAGCTCCTAACAGGTGAGACTAAAAAAGACTATAAGCACCACAACGTCCTGCGCAAAGTACTATCGGATGGCGATGCCCTACGAGTGAATGTAGACCAAGAGATTATGCTCACGGGGAAAGGTCTCAAAGCGAGCGTCAAGGATATGGCCAACGCCAAGGTAGTGGTATTCATCCAGAAGCTAGAGGGTAGCGAAGAGGTACTAGCGGCACGTCTGGTTGGTCTCGGTGATGGCCTCAAGCCAGGTCCAGGGTCTAAACCACAGCCTCAGCCCGAGCCTCAACCAGAGGATAACAAACCCACCGTGCGCGAGGGCATAAGCTTCTACCTAGCCAAGACTACTGTGGACGAAAGCGACTTCTCTCTCAAATTCGCCGAGCTAATCGAGCAGGTCAACTCTGGGCACGAATTTAAGTTCGATCAGGTTACGTCAATCGATGAGCACTACGAGTTCGTCACTCCCAATATTTTCCTACATCCTGGCAAGAACGCCCCCGCAGGCAAGTACCAGATCAAGATTGAGAAAGTGAGCCACAAGAATGATGCTTCGGTCGGCTTATTCTCGGTATGTGTCTTTGGTAAGTGCAACCAAGCCCAGAGCAAGGAGAAGCACGAAGAGGAGATTACCATCCAACCAGCCGACAAGCTTGTCACGGAGCTTATCCAAATCCACTATAATGTGGAGCAAGCTCCAGCCGAGGGTACCGAATACAAGCTTAGGGTGGGCGTTCTGGATATGTCCAACAAAGAGGTAGCACACTGCTTCATCACCTTCGTCTTCAAGAAACCTACCCAATAGGGGTAATACTCAAACCAAACGATTAGGGGC
>JAUMYV010000116.1:0-4014 GCA_030528445.1 Porphyromonadaceae bacterium
CGTTTCTTTTCTCCGTCTATCATATTATTATATCTTTGGAGGTGTTTAACTATTAATTCTATTGTTATGGCTTTCAAAGAAGAGGAAAACGACACTTTCCAGTACGAAACAGCCCTCGCTATCGCTATCCCTTATGCAAAAGAAGTCAAGGCTACAAGTATCTGTCCCATACATCACAAAAAGCGTATCTCAATCACATACGACTACGATAACGAAGGGGTTAATGCCTATGTATCGAAGGGCTGTTGTAAAGAGTTTAGACGTCTTGTAGCGGAGGCGTTGAAGAAAACCGAGAGATTCGATGCTGTATACATCGAAAAATAATAGTGCCTGCATTCCGGCAAAGCCAGTTAGGATTTGCATTTCGAAGAGATCTTCATAAGAATAGCAACTTGAAAGCACCCTTTTTCTCATCAGTGCCTTCTCTTCTGTGCTAAATGCAGTCTTCTTGTACGCTACAAACTTGAGCTGTTTAATTACCTTGTCCATAAATCTCTAATTATGTCTTAAATCATTATTTAATTACATTACACTCTCTCAAATACGCTGCGCCGTCTCTTGGGCTCTGCTGAGGCTGTGCCCTCACGCTCCTCTTTGCGGTCGTAGCGGTTATCCTTATGCTGACCCTCACTGTCTGTCAGGCCTAGATCTTTCTCCTTGACGAACTCAGGCATATCATCGTCTTCTTCATCTTCTTGCTCAGCCTTGCGCCCTTTGCCCTTGCGCTCAAATGGTACAGGAGCTTTCTCTATCAGGCCTCTCGCTGTATCCTGACCATCGAGCACCTCGACAGCCTTATCTCGCATACTCGAGAGCTGTCCAGAGATCCAATTTTCTGTGAGACGCTGAAACTCGTAGGTCTTGGCTAGATAAGCCTCGTCCTCTGCCGTGCGGTCTACTGCCGCCATAGCTGGCTGGTACTTCTCTACTAATGGGAACTTATACTGTCCGTCCTCGCTCACTGCTAGTATCTCACTGAGGTCGTAGGGGTCGTAGTACACTTGCCATTTGAGGTGGGCGAGCTTCCTAAACTCAAGGTCGAAGCTCTCGTACTGACGTGCCGTGCCTAGGATTGTGGGGCATAGCCCGTAGGTCTCTTGTCCGTGGTAGCGTCCCGTAGTGTCGCCCCAATGCTCTAGATAGACGGCCTTGCTGATTTGTGTGGTTACATCCCCATCAAACATAGATAGATACTCCTCACGCTTCTTTTCGCGCTCCTGCTGGATCATCTCGTGTATCTGTAGCTCTACCTCTGCTCGGTCTGGGAAGTCTCCCTTCATCTTATCCAAGGCCCAGCGATTGGGCTGCTTACCACTCTTACTCGTGATCCCTACGCCCGACCAGTTGTGCTGCAGTTGGCAGTACTCTCGGTTCAGATAGCTGAAGTAGGGCTCGATAGGCTTGGCCTTGGAGTTACCCACTCGAGGAGGTGATTGTAGATCAGCGATGGATTGGTACAGTGGAGCGAGCTTACTGATCCCGTAGTGGTCGTACTGCATCTCATTGGGGCCAATCATCACACCGAAAAGCTCCTTGGTGTGCGTCAGGGCGTTGAGCATAGCGTGCTTGATAAGGGCTGGGTTCTCTCGTGTCCCGATGGCATACCCTACGGGGTAGTTGCACACAGGGTCTAGGATAACCTCCACCACCAAGCGCATATCGCTACGCACCTTATAGCTGCCGTCTTTCTTCTCGACATAGCCCTTGTAGAGTAGCTCCACCTCCCAGCCGTCGTGGCTCCAGAAGGCCATCGCCTTGCTGGGCTTGCGTCGCTTGATGCTGGTGTGTTTGTTGAGGCGGAATTTCTCCTCGCCAAGTCTACCAGCCGAGACGAGCAAATCTTGCTTGCGCCTCCAGTCGCCGATGCGCCTTGCCGTGATTGTCTTCCACCCACGCTCCTTGGCTACCTGATTGTACAGCTTAGCCACTTGAGTATCCTCGAGGTGGTTGTGATGCGCCAAGAGCTTGATCAGCACTGCCTCCTGCTCCTCGCTCTCTACCTTGGCAGCTGCCTTGTTACCATAGTTGCCATGGATGAGGCTCTCATAGCCCTCGGTCTGATACCGCTCGTAGCGAGCTTTCAGAGGTCTTGGCTTGAGAGGCAGCGTGTGCGCCCACTCGTCCGTAAGCCCAGCTAGGAGATCCGCCACCCAAGGGTAAAATCGGCTATCGGGGTGGCCCTTCTTACCGCCCTTTTTACGGATGCTGTCGCTCTGTCGGCGCAGCTCCTTGATGCCTGCCAGCACACTAGCATTGTTGATGCAGATCTGGCGCACATCCTCGGGCAGATACCGCCCGTCCTCGAGCTTGTAGTTCGCGAAAAACGAGAATGCCTCATTATCTAGCTTGATGGCTCGCTCCAGCACGTTTTTCTCGGCAGGGGCTGCGGGCTTGGGGAAGCGTCTGTACACCTCTGCCCTGTGTCGCTCGGGCAGGCTGTCTACTGCGTACTGAGCAGGAGTATTGCGACAACCTCGGACGATGATAGATACCTGCTTGCGATCTGTTAGATGCTTCAAGCATTTAGCAGAGACAACCTCCAGTAGATTATCTCTTCCGATGCAAGCAACTCCATTGATGTACTGTATCATAGTCCTAGTGGATTTTATCGGCTGTAGAGACCTGCCGATGATTTTGGTCGTCTTCCCTCTACCTCTTGGATGTACTCGATGTCGTTTAGCCCTATGCCCTCGTAGGTATTGATGAGCTCCGAGCCATCATAGACGCGCACGATTTGCTCTCTTATGTGGATCGCCATGCGGATACCATTCTCAAGGGTCTGCCTCCAGACGCCTGTCTTGCTATCCATGATCATCGCATCGTGCTCTGCGATCTCCAGCACGATGATCCCACCCAGCTCTAGAGCCATCTTGCGCATGCGCCTAGCCTTGTCCTCTTTGTGGGTGTAGCGCAGGGCGTAGGACACGTTCTGCAGCGTTGTCCCAAACACCTCGGCGATGCGCCGACGTCCCGAGTTGGGTAATACTATTTTTCTGATTTCTCCTTCCATACTATTTGGGTGTTTTCAAAGCCTCCGAGGCGACCATAAGTGCTAACCTAACAAACTATTACGTCCGAGATCGCCCCGAGGCTTTTACCTATCTTTGTGTTGCTAACTTTTAATACTTACTATTATGATAGATGACCTAGAGCCCGAAGGGCTGTCAGTAACTCAAATTCGACAGATGACGGAAGTGGCAAACGACTTAGCCGCCAAACATTTTGGCTACTTCTCCAATCTGCTAAATGGTCTAATGATTGCCGAAGCTGGAGTCCTTGGCATATTGGTGTCTCTGACGCCTCAGGAAACACTACAATCTCTACCGCAGTCATCCCGATGGGCATTACTCCTGATGCTGATAGCTCTACTACTATCCATCCTGCTGTACGCATTCGCTCAGCATGCTCTCTCAAGCTTCTTTGAGCAAATGAGCCAGAGCTGTAGGATGGAGATACAAGAAGCATATAGGGCGCGCCGAAGCATACAGCCTGCATTGGGGTTCGGGAGAAAAAGACCATGGAAAACCTTTGCTTTAGCAGGACACATCTCTGCGCTATCATCAGCCATATTGCTCGTAGCTTACTTCTCATTGCGACTATTCTCATAATAAAGCCCCGGGGCGAGTGGCAAACACAAACATTATCAACTACTCAATCAGGCTCGCCCCGAGGGCTTATGGTTACTCTTCTTCTAATGCCTCCTTATCACGTTTATCTAAGGCTTCCAACGCAATCCCAATAAGCTGTCTAATCTCTTTGTTCTCTTGGAGTAATTCACAAATCCCCACCACAATATCCTGCCCTTTGCCAAACAGATTACAGAAAACGTGTTCCCCGTCGTTAGCGATTAGGATGTAGGATTTACCCTCTCCTGCTGATGCTCCTAGAGTTTCAGCACATTGTTGAGCCACTTCCAAAAATTTCTTTTGCTCCATTGCTTCTATGGTTTTAATGTTAATGATTAAGACCTCCGATAATTCTCACTACCTTTAGTCCGTCTTGCATATCAAGACA
>JAUMYV010000116.1:4114-5296 GCA_030528445.1 Porphyromonadaceae bacterium
ATACAGCAGCTGCACCACCCCAAAGCGATAGAGAAGATACATGAGGAGCAGACGGTCAATCTCTACGACTTCGAGGCATCGGCTGGTCTACGCACCTTATTTGATAATGGTCGGGCTAATGTCATTGATACGATCCGAATCCCCAACCTACCCAAGTGCGATGGAGCGATCCACATTGTCGGCGACTCCATGTATCCGATACTCAAGTCAGGGGACATCGTGCTATACAAGGAGATCAATCTCGATGTACGCAATATCTACTGGGGAGAGACCTATCTGCTGAGCTATTACGAGGATGAGGAGGATGTCGCCGTCGTGATCAAGTATGTACAGCGATCCGAGGAACCCGGCTGCATCAAGCTCGTCTCGCACAATGCCCATCACGCCCCTAGAGATATTGAGTTCTCAAAGATCAATGCCATGGCAATCGTCAAGGCGAGTATTCGCATCAATTCTATGTACTAGACGATACATTTTGTGCCCCTAAGTATGTGAAACATATATATATCAAAAAGACTAACCAGCTATCTGATAGATATATGTGGCATTCTCATTGCTAATTTAATGTGCAAAAAGGGGGTCGAGTTCGCAAAAAACAGCCGTTTTTCGTGTTTTTTTGACGCAAAACCCCCTACGAGTTTGATAAAAAAAACAGACTTTTTGAATATCCATTTTTAAATCAAGACGAATACCCATTCGGGATCCAATAGGGAATCCATTGCGTTTTTCGGGCGATTTGCCGCCTATTTACCACCTGCAGGAGGCTGCATATTTAAGGGGTATTTAACGGCCATTTAGCGACCAATTAAACACCCCTTAACCACTTCGAGAGGGCTCACGCAGCACCCTAGAGCGATGATACCACACATACACCCAACACAAGCCCCGAAACCGCCCCAATTTCCGCATATCTACTGCAATCTAACCAAATCCACGCGGACACAAAAAAGGGGCTCAAATAGCCCCAAATACCACCTTTTCGACGGCGCAATTCAACCTAATTCAAGCTCGATTCAACCTGCATTCAACTTGCGCCGTTAAATCGCCGTTCAAAATTCAACCTAAATTCAAGCAAATTCAACTTATGTGCACAATTCGTTTTGCACTCCAGCACCCCCTAACTAACTATCACACCGCCCATTACTCTATACCCCACTTACACTATTTGTTCTTCCTCTTATA
>JAUMYV010000117.1 GCA_030528445.1 Porphyromonadaceae bacterium
ACGTGGTCTACAACATAAAAAGAGCTTAGGCTTACGCCGAACTCACGTTTATTAAGAAGAAGGAAGTTGAAAAATATATAAGAATGCAGATTGATGAACAATATTTTTTCAAATTATCTTGTGTTTTTTTGATTGGCAAAGAGTAATAGAAAATGGGTTGTAAAACAATAGCTATCAACTACCCCGACCACTATCAACTTTTTTCAGTGCACAATCCTTGATATTAAGAAGAACAAGTTTGGGAGCAAGGGAATCTTAGATAGCATATCGGGAGTTGCTTCGTGGAATCCTTGGAGTTTACAGAAATAGTTTGCGACCTTACTCACATGCAAATCGCTGATATGTGGTATCGAACCTTTGCAAATATCCACGTCATCAAGACCTTTTGGACTAAATGAGTGAGATAAGAAGTTGGACTCTGCTTGCTATCCACATCAAGCAGAGACATACGCATTACTCGTGTGTTTTAGCTATCTTTGAGGCAGAAATCATCTGAATTTTCACTCTGATAGAATGACTGCGAAGAAACAAATAGCTCTTCTACAGCTAAGCGAAAACCTTGAGCTTGGCAGAGGTAATCATTTACTTAAACTTAGAATGCTAGATGGGGGAGCTCTGCCCTCTATGTCTGCAGGGCAATTCGTCGAGGTACAAGCTCCGGGCGGACACGTTCTGCTTAGGCGTCCCATATCCGTCTGCAATGTAGACGAAGCTACAGGCGAGCTCTGGCTACTCGTGGCACGTGTGGGGCGCGGTACTCACGCCATCGCCGAGGCCAAGGTGGGCGATTCGCTTAGTCTAGTTTTCCCATTGGGCAATTGCTTCTCCGTAGAGGGGGCTAAGCGTCCCTTGCTCGTCGGTGGAGGTGTCGGGACTGCTCCGATGCTCTATCTAGCCAAGACCTTCGCGAGGGGAGGCATCCGACCCGATATTTTGCTTGGAGGGCGCACCGCAGACCAGTTAGTCCTACTTGATGAATTTCGCCGATACGGCACATTGCATCTGACTACGGATGACGGCACTATGGGTGTACATGGGCGAGTAACCGATCATCCGCTGTGGCGAGAAGGTGCATACGACCGCATATATACCTGTGGCCCCAAGCCTATGATGGTCGTAGTAGCACGTTTGGCGGCAGAGAGAGGGATAGACTGTGAGGTGTCGCTCGAGAATACGATGGCCTGCGGTATAGGAGCTTGCTTGTGTTGCGTCGAGGATGTACACGAGAGAGGTAACGTATGTGTGTGTACGGAAGGGCCTGTTTTCAACTCCAAAGAACTAAAATGGTAAAGACTCAAGTAAATATAGGCGAGCTCACCATCAAGAACCCCGTCATGACGGCCTCTGGTACCTATGGTTATGGCCTAGAGTATGCCGATTTCATCGATTTGTCCCGCCTCGGTGGTATCGTCGTTAAGGGTACAACCCTGCATCCACGTCAGGGGAATCCCTATCCACGTATGGCGGAGACACCCTCTGGGATGCTCAATGCCGTAGGCTTGCAGAATAAGGGTGTGCATCACTTCTGCCAAGAAATCTATCCCAAGATTGCCGGTCTAGACACGGCGGTTATCGTCAATGTGAGTGGCTCTACTGTGGAGGACTATATTGAGACGGCAGAGATGATCGCATCACTGCCCAACGTCCCAGCTATTGAGCTGAATATCTCTTGCCCCAACGTCAAGGAGGGCGGGATGGCTTTCGGGGTTACCTGTGCCGGAGCAAGCCAAGTCGTTGCTGCCGTGAGGCGTGTTTACCCCAAAACGCTCATCGTCAAGCTATCGCCCAATGTGACGGACATCACAGAGATAGCCCGTGCTGTGGAGGCAGAGGGAGCGGATAGTATCTCGATGATCAACACCCTACTGGGGATGGCGATAGATGCCGAGCGTCGCCGACCCATCCTCTCCACGGTAACGGGGGGGCTCTCTGGCCCAGCCGTCAAGCCCGTTGCCCTGCGCATGGTGTGGCAGACGTCCAAGGCGGTTCAAGTGCCGATTATTGGCATGGGCGGGATTGCCTCGGCTACGGATGCTATTGAGTTTCTCCTCGCAGGTGCCTCGGCTATACAGGTCGGCACGTACAACTTCGTAGATCCAGCCGCCACCGAGTCGATCGTTACGGGCATCGAGGCCTATATGCAGCGCCACGGGATCGATGATGTCAATCAGCTCATCGGAGCTCTCCAAATTTAATTCTTAATTCTCTATAGCTATGCTACAGACGATCGTCCACTACTCCCTACATCTGATAGCACCTCTGCTCTTGGCATGGATATTCTTTCCCCGAGAGCGGGTGCGTATGGCTTACGTCGTGATGCTCCTGACGATGCTCGTCGATCTGGATCATCTCTTGGCAACCCCCATTTTCGACCCAGATAGATGCAGCATTGGCTTTCATTTCTTGCATAGCTATTACCTCATCCCATTCTACATCTTGATGTGCTTCCTGCCCTATAGGCGACTCGGGCTACCATGGTGGCTCAGTGCAGTGGGGATTGGACTAACGTTTCATATGTTTACAGATTGGCAAGACTACTACCTGTGGTAGAGAGGGGAGTAGAGCTGTAGATTTGGATATATAACTCCTGGGGGTGTGCCCTAATACGCAGAATACAGATTACTGTAGTGATTGGCGTATTATGGCACATCTCTTTGCTTTTTGTGCAGATAGGTTTTTGCCTTATCTTTGCTGACGACTTAGAAGGATAAAGGGGTGCTAGACCATCGTCTAGCTGAGATGAGACCCTCATCACCTGATCCGGGTAGTACCGGCGTAGGGATTTTCCACCATAGACAGGTTGCACGTACCACATTCGGGTACACCCATACGCCCAAGTGCCTTAATCAGCAGAGCCTCTTCCCCCGTTTTTGATTTCTTCGTCGCGTATGTTCAATCAATAATCAAGATTATCATCGATGAAGCAAATTGCATTATCAGCTCTATGCCTTAGCTGTGTCTATGGGGCTACTGCGCAGAGTACAAGCGTGCTAGACACCACCAAGGTGATCGCACTCCAAGAGGTATCGGTTCTGGGGACTAAGGCTACTAAGAAGACGCCGATGTCCTACTCCAACCTCACCAAAGAGGCCATTAAGAGAAGCAATCTCGGGCAAGACTTGCCCTTCCTCCTACAGATGCAACCCTCGGTGCTTGCTACTAGCGATGCTGGTACAGGTATTGGCTATACCGCCCTTAGGGTGCGTGGGGTAGATGCTGCGGGTATCAACATCACCACCAACGGCGTCCCCGTCAACGACTCCGAGAGCCAAGCTGTCTTCTGGGTCAATATGCCAGACTTCGCTTCTAGCGTCCAAGAGCTCCAGATCCAGCGCGGGGTAGGTACCTCGGCCAATGGTGCAGCCGCATTTGGGGCAAGCATCAATATGCGCACGGACAATCTGTCGCTCAAGCCCTATGCAGAAGTAGGGGTAAGCGGAGGTTCGTTCTCGACCTTCCGTCGTAACGTGCGTGTCGGCACTGGGCGTCTCGGGGGGCACTGGGCAGTAGATGCGCGCATCTCCAAGATTACGAGCAGTGGCTATGTCGATCGTGCCACGGTCGATCTGGGTAGCTACTTCGTACAGGCCGGATACTTCGGCGAGCGTACGGCTCTGCGCTTCGTTACCTTTGGTGGGGTAGAGAAGACGGGTATCGCATGGAATGGAATCAGCAAGGAGCAGGAGGAGAAATTCGGGCGTACGTACAATCCTGCAGGGCACGTCAACCCCAAAGCTCCCGCCAATCAGGCCTACTACTATCCCAATACGGACAACTATAATCAGAAGCACTATCAGATCATCTTGACTCATCGCCCTAGCGAGAGCCTATCGCTCAACCTAACGGGGCACTATACCGAGGGCTTCGGCTATACCGACGAGTACCGCACGGGGCGTAAGCTCGTGGAGTACGGGCTCAATAAGTTTAAGGATGCCAATGGCAAGACTATATCCAAGACTTCGCTCATCCGCCGTAAGTACCTAGACAATGACTTCTATGGTCTCATCGCCTCTGCCAACTGGAAGCAAGGGGCTTGGGAGGTGAATGCAGGTCTCTCGGGCAACTACTACTATGGCGATCACTACGGCGAGCGCCGCTGGGTAGAGAACTATCCCGAGCCTGTTTACCCAGAGAGTCGTTACTATCAGGATACAGGTCGCAAGGGGCAGGCTGCTGCCTACATCAAGGCGAACTATCAGATCACGCAGGCACTCTCGGCATACGCCGACCTACAGTATCGCTTCATCAACTACCGCATTGATGGAACTTACGACGGCTACGACTCCAAGCGCAAGAAGATGCAGGATATCAATCTGAATAAGACCTTCAACTTCGTCAACCCCAAGGCGGGTCTATACTATCAGATTGCTCCAGAGCACCACGCCTATGTCTCCGTGGCTGTGGCACACCGCGAGCCTAATCGTAAGGGTTACACCGAGGTATCGCCCGAGAACTACCCACGACACGAGCGTATGATCGACTATGAGCTTGGCTACGGCTACACGGGCGAGGGCTTCAAGCTATCGGCCAACCTCTACTATATGGACTACAAGGATCAGCTCGTGGCCAATGGCAAGCTGAGCGATGTGGGTGGTGTGCTCCAAGAGAATGTAGACAAGAGCTACCGTATGGGGCTAGAGGTGATGTCGGCTCTTAAGCTGACTAGCTGGCTACGCTGGGATGCTTCGCTCGCCTTGAGCCAGAGCAAGATCAAGGACTATAGCTATCACTTCTCGACCTATGATAAGGACTGGGAATGGTCTGGCCTCAAGGAGGTCAAGTACAAGGATACGGATATTGCCTACTCACCCTCGGTGATTATGACCAACGCCTTGAGCTTCGTACACTCAGGCCTTGATGCTAGTCTAGTCTCTCAGTTCGTCAGCAAGCAGTACCTCGATAATACAGCCGATGTAGCACGCAGTCTGCCTGCCTACCATACACTTGGACTTCGACTCGGGTATGACCTGCCTTGGTCGCTAGCTAAGCGCTGGAACGTATCTTTACTGGTCAATAATCTGCTCAATACGCTCTACTCTAGCAACGGCTATGTCTACGATACGGGTATCCAAGCCGATGGGACTACCTATAGCGATATACGCTACTACCCACAGGCTGGCATTAACTTCCTGCTAGGTACGACGGTTACTTTCTAGTCCAGGATTAGCATACGTTTTCTTTTTTTGCATTCAAGAACGGACAAAGCCCCAACTTTCACAAGCTAGGGCTTTGTTCGTTCGCT
>JAUMYV010000118.1 GCA_030528445.1 Porphyromonadaceae bacterium
GGTGTTGTGCTTAGAGAAGTGTAGCCCTTGATAGAGGACTTCGCTGGACATCGCCTCGGCTTCGAGGTGAGAGAAGCCTTGTGCCACGGCATCGACATAAGCCGTAAGGGCTGCATCTGCACGAGCCGTAATAAAGGCGATGTCTGTCAGCATCTCGGGGTGATAGTCACTGAGGTAGGCTTCCAACTTCAAGCGGAAGTAGGATAATTCTTGCTTAGTCTGATTCATAATGTTAGTTTGATTTAGGTGTGATACATTAAAGCCCCATGGCTTTGTTGAACTTATCGAGTTTCTCTGCAAGTTGCTCCATATCGTGTTCAATCTTCTTGTTCGTGATACGGGCATAGATTTGCGTAGTCTTGATGTTGGTATGCCCAAGCATCTTCGACACACTCTCCAGAGGTAGGCTTCCAACTTCAAGCGGAAGTAGGATAATTCTTGCTTAGTCTGATTCATAATGTTAGTTTGATTTAGGTGTGATACATTAAAGCCCCATGGCTTTGTTGAACTTATCGAGTTTCTCTGCAAGTTGCTCCATATCGTGTTCAATCTTCTTGTTCGTGATACGGGCATAGATTTGCGTAGTCTTGATGTTGGTATGCCCAAGCATCTTCGACACACTCTCCATGGGTACGCCTTTAGAGAGCGACATCGTCGCAAAGGTGTGACGAGCCAGGTGGAAGGTTAGGTTCTTCTTGATGCCACAGAGATCGGCAATCTCCTTGAGGTAAGAATTCATCTTCTGATTACTGAGGACTGGGAGTAATTTCCCATCTCTATAAGTCGTGTGACTATACTTAGCTATAATATTCTTGGGAATATCTAAAAGAAGAACATTGGCTTCTATATTCGTCTTTTGTCGTTTTGTCATAATCCACTGCTTGTTGTCCATAGTTACGATATTCTCTAGAGTAAGATTCGCAACATCAATATAAGCTAGTCCCGTAAAACAAGAGAAGAGAAAGATATCTCGAACGACATCAAGTCGATCTAAGGAAAAATCTTTATTCGCTATTGTCAGGATCTCGTCATCTGTCAAGAAGCCTCGATTGACAGGCTGACGGCGTAGTACATATCCAGCATAAGGATTTTGAAACATGAATCCTCTATTGATAGCATAAAGAACTATAGTTTTAAGCATCTTCATCTTTTTATGTGTAGTGTTATTCGCACAGCCACAGGAAGTGCTTACATAGTGCTCAAAGTCTTGAACAATAGCCTTTGAGAATTCTTGAAGATCTATATCCTTACGAGCGTAACGTTCCCACAAAAAATCGGCAAAGTTGCGTCTTATGACCATATACTTCTGGAGGTTATCCTTACTGCGTGTTTTCCCGACCTCAAGAGAAGCATCATTTAGAAATTTGTCGAAAACGGGGAGAAATGAAGTGAACTCTCTGTCTTTACCCAGATAAATACTTCGAATCTTATCAAGTGTTAGAGCTTCGCTATCTTGCATCTTATTAAAGATTGTATGCAGAGATGCGGAAATACTATCCAAAGAAGCATTTGCAGACAGAGCTTCTACACTTCGTCCTTTTAGACGACTAGTAGCATTATTCCACAGATTCTTATGGACAAAGACCTTTGTTGTCCCAAAGGTTGCCATTTTCCCATCAAGGAATACCCGTAACATTACGGGAGATTTTCCCTCTTTGTTCTCGTAGTTAGAGCGCAGGTAGAAGGATACCTTAAAATTCCGTCTCATAATTTAGAGAATTTAGTGTAGCAACTATGCTACAAAGTTCAACATAAATATCTGAAACAGAAGCAGGTCTAAGCCGTCATTTTGATAGTCATTTGCCCGTCATTGCTACATTTTTTGACTGACTGAAATCAGTGTAGCAGTAATTGTAGCAGAATTTGACCGATTGATGACTATCAAAACATAGGGTTAAGCCGTCAATTTTATAGCTATACACAAAGAAAAATCGCTGTAAAACCTTGATTTTACAGCGATTATCTATTGTTTGAAGGGCTTTTTGACTTCTTGTTTGAAGTCCTTTTGAAACCCTCTTGCGGTATGGACGGGACTCGAACCCGCGACCCCCTGCGTGACAGGCAGGTATTCTAACCAACTGAACTACCACACCGTTGCTACTATTGAGGAAGGATTTCCTCTCGTTTGCTCTGCAAAGATAGAGCAAGTTTTTCGTTCCTGCAAAATCTTGGCGCAGATTTTTTCTATTCCACTGCTCTCTGAATAATTACATCTTTAAAAATCAATCGGATAAAAAACAGTCTCAGAGTGAAAAAAACTATTTCTTGGCTCTTATCCTAGCCTATATCTTCTCGATTTGCCCCGTCCGCTCGAAGTATCTCTGCAAGACGCCTAGCGCAATAAGCCGCTCTCGCTCTTCGTCTCGAAACTGGCGAACGTACTCATTGGCATGCCGAATGATCGCCTCCGCTTCATCGGGATGCTCGAGGTAATAGCGCAAACACTCCTCTAGGTCGGAGAGATCGGGGCTGATTTCTATATAATGATAGTTCGGGATGAGCTGTCCCTCCATAAACCAAGTCTCACACGTCGGGCGGGGCATAACGGCAATGGACTGGGAGGACATCACCCACTTCAGATTGCTCGCCACATCATTCCCCTCTAGTGCCATGATGAATTTATAGTCTAGATGAGCCTCTATGCTCATTTTCTCCCTCCTCCATGCAGGGTTGGGGCTGTTTCGGCTCACATCTGCAGCATCGCACATCGGATGCCCGTGATACATCTGCATGAAGCGGATGCGCGAATCTTTGCCAGAGACTTTGCCTCGAAAAATCGCCTGATCTCGCTTGTCGCGCCAGCGCTTATGGTCTCGCACGAAGATGAAGTGACGCACCTTATCCAGCTTCATCACCACCGAATTGGCATTGTCTGCCACCAGCGGACGGCTCTTGACGATGCTCGGCGCCTCGGGCACGTGGATAATATCGCCAGGCAAGAAGAGCCAGCGCAGATGCTTGGGGAAGTAGCGCAGAAACTCGTGGGTATCGAAGAAGTAAACCTTCTGCCTATTGGGCCGATGCCCAGCTAGAGGTGTAGCCTCACTGGGTAGCCCACCCACGGGCATATGGTTGTAATACTCGATGCGCTCGGCCATATACTCGGCATCGGGATGCGTGGCAAGTCGTTTGAGCAAGCTTCCTCTACGAGCGAGCGTCAGCGAGCGAGGCAACCACCAGCGGATGTAGCTACGTATGTAATAGAGGGCTTTGGGATTCTTCCCACTGGAGAGAATATATCTAAGTCGGCGAAGCATATAGGGTAGATGCGAAGGTTGAGGCATTGAGCTCGGCTCAGTACGTTAAGCGACTTCCTCCATCTGGCGCTACGAGGCTAGCCAAATGGAGGAAGTACGTATTTACTTTGAGCGTAGTGCTGTGTCGAAATGCTATTCTAGACACAGAGCACTAGTCAATCGAGCTGATTACTTAGCTACGGGGATTGCCTTAAGCACCTCGAGCAGGTGACGCCACCACAGATCTACGGTCTTGATCTCGATGCGCTCTGCAGGAGAGTGTACGTCGCGAAGCGTTGGCCCGAAAGAAACCATATCTAGACCAGGGAATACGTCGAGGATAAGACCGCACTCTAGACCAGCGTGGATGGCCTTGACAGCAGGTTCCTTGTCAAATAGCTTGCGATAAGTCTCAGCGGCAACCTTGAGGATAGCTGAGTCTGCATTAGGCTTCCAACCGGGATATGGATCACGAATATCGGCCTTGGCTCCAGCTAGCTCAAAGACAGAGCGCACCATCTCGGCAGTGCTATTGCGTAGAGACTCGGTCGAGCTACGCTGGCTTGTCTCTACACGGATCTTGCCGCCATCTACAGTCTTAATAGAGGCTAGGTTATTAGAGGTCTCTACGAGGTTCTCTAGCTCGTGGCTCATGCCAAGCACACCATGGGGGCAAGCATAGAGGGCACGAACGAGGCGACCCTTGGTCTCGCAGTCCATCACGAACTGAGGAGCCTGCACCTGCTCGAGAGTTAGGTCTACATTGGGGTCAACACGCTTGAGCTCATCCTTGACGTTGGCACGGAGCTCGGCCAGTAGCTGCTCAGCCTTAGCCTTGTCGGCCGCCTTAATCCCGAAAGTTGCATGCGCCTCACGTGGGATAGCGTTGTGTAGGTTACCACCACCAATCTCGGCTAGCACCCAGTCGAGGTTGCTCTCTAGGGCATAGAGATAGCGCGTGAGGATCTTATTGGCATTGCCTAGACCAACGTGGATGTCGCCACCGGAGTGCCCCCCCTTGAGACCGAAGACCCGAACTTGGAAGTATGCGTAGTCGGTGGTGGCTGCCGTGTACTTAGGCTCGAACATCGCTATCACACCCATACCACCAGCGCATCCGATGAATAGCTCACCTTCGTCTTCGCTGTCTAGGTTGAGCAGGATCTTACCATCGAAGAAGCCTGACTTGAGGTTCATCGCACCCGTCATACCTGTCTCTTCGTCTACGGTGAATAGACACTCGATTGGGCCATGCTCGATGTCGTCGGAGGCTAGGATAGCAAGCTCAGCGGCACAACCAATACCGTTGTCTGCTCCGAGGGTCGTGCCGTCCGCACGCATCCACTCACCATCGATTACGGTACGAATAGGGTCGGTGTCGAAGTCGTGCTGTGTCCCAGTGTTCTTTTCGCATACCATATCTACGTGGCTCTGGAGGACTACAGTCTCTCTGTTTTCGTAGCCTGGTGTAGCGGGTTTGCGGATAACAAGGTTACCAGCTTCGTCTTGCTTATATTCGAGGTTGTGTTTTGTGGCAAAGTCTAGCAGATAAGCTAGGATTTTTTCCTCCTTCTTGGATGGGCGAGGAACTTGAGTAATCTCGTGGAAGTACTTCCACACAATCTGAGGATTCAATGCTGTAATGTCCATTACTAATTTGAGTTTTAGAGGTTGTTATCTCATTAATGAACAAGGGGCAAACCTTTGTTCCTCGCAAATATAATTAAAAAGGATGAGCTTCTGGCTTTTGATGTAGACTAAATTATTTTCAATCTTCTCGATTTCGATTACTCGATTTCAAAATCACGCATCAATCCCCTCCTGCTTTTTACGAATTGAAATAGCAAGACGATGTGTCATAATGCACAAACTGCTGTGTTACTTGCGACATTCGGCTTCGGTCACATACTTTGGTATGCTCCCTTTGCTCCGCACGGACTCCGCCGCCAGTATGCACCCGTCAGTCTTAGTCTTAGCAC
>JAUMYV010000010.1 GCA_030528445.1 Porphyromonadaceae bacterium
GCTCCAAAGTTTGTAGGCGTATAAGATTTGTTTTGATTCCGTGAGGCATCGACTTATTGGGACTCTAACCTTGACTCTTCTAACCCTCAAGCCAATGCTACAGGCAAGCAACGCAGGGAGGTCGCGTAGTAGGAGTAAGAAATACAAACAGTTTAGTAACTTTGCGTACAAATGAATGGAGGAACGCTTGGGTGCTACACCTCCATCAAATTTGATATTTGGTATAATTCAAGTAAAATCAATGAGTAAACTTAAGATCGTAGGGCAGGCTATGCCCGACATGCCTTGGGAAGATCGTCCCACAGGCTCCAAAGAGGTTATGTGGCGTTACTCTGCCAACCCAATCATTCCTCGCGATTTGCTGCCTACCTCCAACAGTATCTTCAATAGTGCTGTAGTGCGCTTCGGAGAAGGCTATGCTGGGGTATTCCGTTGCGATGACACCAACAGACGTATGCGCCTGCATGTGGGCTTCAGCGATGACGCGATCAACTGGAACATCAATCCAGAGCCTCTCAAGTTTGAGTGCGACGACAAGGAGATCGGCCAGTGGGTATATGGCTACGATCCTCGGGTCGTTTTCATCGAAGATCGCTACTATGTGACTTGGTGCAATGGCTACCACGGCCCAACTATCGGTGTAGCTTATACATTCGACTTCAAGACATTTCACCAGTTGGAGAATGCGTTTTTGCCATTTAACCGCAATGGGGTTCTATTCCCGCGCAAGATTAATGGCAACTTCGCTATGCTTAGCCGCCCAAGCGACAATGGGCATACACCATTTGGGGACATTTTCTATAGCGAATCGCCCGAACTCGAGTATTGGGGCCGCCATCGCCATGTGATGAGTCCAGCACCATTTGAGGATAGCGCTTGGCAGTGCACGAAGATTGGTGCGGGGCCTATCCCCATCGAAACTAGCGAAGGCTGGCTACTTATTTACCACGGCGTACTCAATAGCTGCAATGGCTTTGTTTATGCTTTCGGCTCCGCTATTCTTGACCTAGACGAGCCATGGAAGGTTAAGTTCCGCTCTGGTCCTTATCTCATTTCTCCACGCGAGATTTACGAATGCATGGGCGATGTCCCCAATGTAACATTCCCATGCGCTGCGCTACACGATGCCCAGACGGGGCGCATCGCAGTGTACTACGGCTGTGCAGATACCGTAACGGGTCTTGCTTTCGGCTACATTGACGAGATCGTAGAGTTTACTAAGAAGCACTCGATTATCTAGCCTTAGAGTAAGGCTCTAGAGGCGATCGTTTTACATAAAAGGGAAAAAGAGAGCCACAAGTTGCAAAACTTGTGGCTCTCTCTTCATCTAGGTTCTACACATCGCTATGTGTAGATTAGGTAGGGACAGGTTTGGAACCAAATCTTAAGGCATCGAAGAGTAACCTAGTGCGTCTTCTTACCAGGCAAAGAGCTAGAACATTCCTCCAACCCCTTACGACCATTGAGGAATTCATCTTTTTTAAAGAGCCTTACAGCGACACTTCTATCTCTTACTCCGAGATCTGAAGCGAAATTCATATGAAAATCTGACGCTGACTTTATTGGGTAGAAAGATGCACATCGGTACAGACGAGAACCCTTAACATCATGGTTCGAGAGAGACATGTAGTAGCCATCTAGTCCAGGGTTTAGCTCCCTTATATCTCGAGATGGATTTTTGGTCTGACTTTCGTGGCTAACTAGAGAACCTGGAGCAGACAGTGCTCGGTGTAGACTATGAGTTCCCTTCCAAAAGCTATCGCCTTTGCTTGCCAACTCCTGTAATGTCATATTAGCTCCAGTCTCTCCTAGATAGATGACATCAATCTCCAGACGAGTGTTCTTGGAGTTATTTCCCTCCCAGCATACGTCCTCACCAAGCACCGTATATCGGTAGGCACAGAGCATCGTATTGTCTGGTGCTGGGGTGTAGAATTTCCTTTCTCCTTCAACGCTGAGGTCAGTCGTGCATCTGTTATGCTTCCCAAATCTCAGAGCATAGACGACTTTTTTATTTGAAGCAATCTTTTGGGGAGATGAATACTTACTTGTATAGGTCTGACGTAGAAGATCACAGACACGATTACCCTCTCCTGTAACCATAAATTCCTCAACAGAGCCAGGATTTTCATTCTGCATAAAGTGAATCGTATGTGCTCTAGCTCCAGAGACGGCACCCCACCAATCCTCAATGCGAGGAATGCGATATCTGTCATGAAGAGTGGAGGTTAAGAGGCAACCTCCTCCATTATGTTCAACGAAGTTGACTGAGATTTTCTCTGTTGACAAATTTTTCCTACGAGGATTGAAGGCTGCATCATAGATGCCCGAAGCAACATACCAATTGTAGTAGCCCGATTCATCATTCTTGTGCGACTCGGCAAATCTCAATAGACCAGAGTATCTATTGGACTGAGAGAATCCTCCACCCCCGCTCGAGTTAGTATTAGGGATATCCACGACACCTGATCCTCCGCCTTGCAGGTTGTATTCGGTGAGGTACTCTATGGGTAGAGGGACACGCTTCGTAATTGCTGTCGTCAAGTGGTGTACAGCATGATCCCGAACTTGAGTATTTGGCTTCGGCATATAAGAGGTAAAGTATAGATGCGTGTAATCATGATGCCATTGATTACCTCCTTTAGCTGTTCCTCGTACTAGAATTCTAGTCTTGAACTCATCGGTTTCAGTAGATGGGCTTGAGCTATTTCCCGTTTTCATGACCCATGCGTAATAGGTCTTACTATACGATGTAGCCGCATTCTTTGTGCCTGCCTCGGCGGAAATCGTTTCGGGCTGCTTGAGCTTGTACTCCATGATTGGATAGCAGTCTGCTCCATTCTTCCCTGTCCATACGGGAAGAGGTGTTGTTTCGGGTTTATTGGAAAAACTGAATGTGCCTTGATCCGTATAGGCCGAAGACCAAACTTGGAAGCCTTGCATTGTGAAGTTCTTCTCTTCGGCAGGAGTGCCTATTTGGGATGCAAACCCCTTGGCAAGTTCATTCCCGAACTTATACCCAATTACCGAGCCGAGAGGCTTGAATTTAACCTTCCCCTTGGCCTCTCCATGGGCAACGATAGTCGAGAACTCTCGCTTGCTCGTTTTGAGTTCCATCCAAGGGAAGGCATAAGGCACCTCTAGATCAACCTGATCCCCGATTGTTGATACCCCTGTCAAGTCACGAGTAGGTGTGAATGTAATCCTTTGTCCCTCTAGCTTCCCCCCGATAATCCCAGATACATACCATCGCCTGTTAGGGTTATTAAAGACAGTTCCTTCGTCATTGAGGTGTATGGAGTTCGCTTCTAGGTTGGCAGTATTGGTCGTTAGCTTGAGGCATCCCTTATCCGCTAGGTAAGTCCACTTGAGCGTTTTAACTGCTAAGATACCGTCACTGCTACAAATAGCGGTATGTACATCAACAAGCTCCCCACTTTGGAGCCTTGGGCGAGGAAGATTATTTCTATTACCTTGCTCTAAATAAAGAGGTAGCCCCTTGAGACCCTCCAAATCAATTTCGAGATCCAAAGCCACCGACGAATTGCCGTGACTCCCAATTTCTGCTTTTGGTTCTCTTTCATTTTCTTTCCCCTTGCAGGAGATGAGTATTCCTAAACTTAAAACTCCAAGAAGTAAGTGATAGGAAAATATTTGGTTAAATGTTTTGCGATACATGTTGCTCTTATTATTCGTTCGGATACCTTTCAATTTCCTTTCCACACTCATTATTTACGTTGATCAAATAATTGATACTAAAGGTCATCACCCTCTATAAAATCCTCAATACATCCTTCTACCGAAAGAGTCACCAAAAGGCTTTGCAGATTGGTGATCTCGAAAATCTCTCCTTGGGGTTTTGCATACTCTTCTTTCATAATTTTTGAAACAATATGATGTTAAACAAAATCAAAAAAATTTCCTGCAAATTAACATCAAGACATTTATTATTCAAAATGATACATCTAAAAACAATTATTGACATTGTATATCTGTCTTTTATCTAACGAAATAGATAAAATAATAAACCGAGGAGATTATTTTTGTGTCTTTGAGAAAGTAAGTCGTACGGTCAAACAAATTTGGATTTTGGCTTGTTTGTATGTAGCCTTTGCAAAAGCTCTCTACATAATAATCGAAGGATAATAAGATCTTTTTTAATGCGCACCTCTAGCTGCCCTGTGGACAGTATGCATAGAAATGATTACATTTGCGGAGTGAGAGAATTATTGAATTAAGCTATGACCAATCGAGAGGAACAAGAGCTGGCACGCTTGGAGGTGAATATGCGCCGTCTCATAGAGCTATCTCATAGACAGGCCAATAAAATCGCAGAGCTACAGCAAACTCTCTCGGAGCAGACGGCACGGCTATACGCCCTGCAGGAGGAAGTCAATGCGCTCAAGCATAGCGAGTCTTTGAGCCAAGTCGCCGACGCCCTTGCCGTAGAAGGGGCGGATAGAGCGCAGGCTCGGGCTTATCTTGCGGATATTATCAAAGAAATAGATTACTGTATCGCTCAGCTATAAAGTATCAGGTTTACGATATGCAGATCGACCAGACTACAAAGTTTAGACGTATCACCGTGCCGGTAGAGCGCGCTCGGTTGGCTATGACGGTGCCAGTCGAGGAAGAGGTGGCATATCGGCTTGCAGGCGAAGAGCTCGGACTTACAGTAAATATATATAGGAGTCGTTACCCCAATCACTCCGAGATTCCGGGGGCTGGCTACATCGCTATGGCCGCCATCGATATAGCATATCGTGCCGAGAAGGTACGTCAGCGCTTGGAGACGAGAGATTGGGCAGATCGTTTGCAGAGCCTCAACCAAGAGGCAGAGCGCACCCTTGCGCGTATTGTCGATTTGTAGAGCTACGTCCCCTCTAGGCCTTGTCTTTGGTATTACCTGCATAGGGTTCATATCTCTCCCCAATTATTTTCGTAGAGTATTAACAGTGAGCGTGTCGCCCCATCATGTAGCGAGGGTTAGGCACCAAGATAACAAGACTAAATGGGAGGAATCATCTTAGCTGCCCTAATAGCAGCAGCATTCGTAGCCGGAGCGGGCTTGATGTGGCTCATCAACGAGCGACTACTCAAGCAGAAAACCGCCTCCATCATCGGAGAGGCAAAGAGAGAAGCCGAGGTGCTCAAACAGAAGAAACTACTTGAGGTGAAGGAGAAGTTTCTTCAGCTCAAAGGAGATCTAGAGCAGCAGGTAGCACAGAACAATAACAAGATTAAGCAGAGTGAGGCTAAGCTCAAGCAACGTGAGCAGAGTCTCAACCAGAAGCAGGACGATCTGGGGAAGAAAAATAAGGAAGTTGATGCCATTCGTGACTCGCTCAACCAGCAGCTCGTGGCCATCGACAAGAAGAAAGCCGAGCTCGAGGAAATCAAGCGCAAGGAGGTTGAGCAGCTAGAGAGCATCGGCGGACTCTCGGCAGATGAAGCACGTGAGCGTATCATCGAGAGTCTCAAGACCGAGGCGCAGGATCAGGCACAGAGCTACATCAACGAGATTGTAGAGGAGGCCAAAATGACCGCCAACAAGGAAGCTAAGAAGATTGTTGTACAGAGCATTCAGCGTCTGGCTACCGAGACGGCAATTGAGAACTCTGTGACCGTTTTTCACATCGAGAGTGATGAGATCAAGGGACGTATTATCGGTCGTGAGGGGCGCAACATTCGCGCTCTAGAGGCTGCCACAGGCATCGAAATCATTGTAGACGACACGCCCGAGGCGATTGTACTCTCAAGCTTCGACCCCGTACGCCGAGAGGTGGCACGTCTAGCTCTGCATCAGCTAGTTCAGGACGGTCGCATTCATCCAGCCCGTATCGAGGAGGTTGTGGGCAAGGTACGTAAGCAAATCGAAGAAGAAATCATCGAGACGGGTAAGCGCACCGTCATAGACCTAGGGGTACATGGTATGCACCCAGAGCTGATCCGCATCGTGGGTAAGATGAAGTACCGCTCCAGCTACGGTCAGAACCTACTACAGCATTCGCGTGAGACGGCTAATCTCTGTGCCATCATGGCTTCTGAGCTAGGTCTCAACCCCAAGAAGGCTAAGCGTGCAGGCCTACTCCACGACATTGGCAAGGTGCCCGACGACGAGCCAGAGCTCCCACACGCACTACTGGGAATGAAGCTCTGTGAGAAGTACAAGGAGAAGCCCGATATCTGCAACGCGGTAGGTGCTCACCACGACGAAATAGAGATGGAGAGCCTCATCGCTCCAATAGTACAGGTATGCGATGCCATTAGTGGCGCGCGTCCGGGAGCTCGTCGTGAGCTTGTAGAGGCCTACATCAAGCGTCTCAACGATCTAGAGCAGCTTGCCCTCTCTTATCCCGGTGTGGTTAAGACATATGCGATACAGGCTGGTCGTGAGTTACGCGTAATTGTAGGGGCAGAGAATACCGATGATGCCTCTATCGCTACGCTCAGTGGTGAGATTGCCAAGAAGATCCAAGACGAGATGACCTATCCAGGTCAGGTTAAAATTACGGTTATTCGTGAAACACGCTCTGTAAGCTACGCCAAGTAGAGTAGGAGCTAGACATAGTTATATGATACAGAGGCTTGGGGATACGTCCTCAGCCTCTATTCTACATTTTGAGGTATGAGTTCATTTCCATTTCGTCCGCGTCTAGTAGAGGCGCTCAGGGGGTACAGCCGCAGTCAGCTCTCCACAGACATGATGGCTGGTGTGATTGTCGGCATTGTGGCTCTGCCCTTGGCGATTGCTTTCGCTGTGGCCAGTGGCGTTTCGCCAGAGGTCGGGTTGATTACTGCCGTGATCGGTGGATTTATCGTTTCGGCTCTGGGGGGGAGCTCGGTACAGATTGGGGGGCCTACGGGGGCCTTCATCGTCATCGTCTATGGCGTCATCGAGCAGTATGGGCTCTCGGGCTTGCTGATCTCTACCTTTTTGGCTGGTGTATTGCTTGTGCTGATGGGTGCACTTCGGCTCGGCACTCTCATTAAATTCATTCCTTATCCCATCATTGTAGGCTTTACGGCTGGTATTGCGCTCACTATTTTTTCTACTCAAATCAACGACCTACTGGGGCTAGGCATAGAGGGCTTACCTGCTGACTTCATCAGCAAGTGGGGCGTCCTTCTCAGTAATATCAGTACGGCGCATTGGGTGACTGCACTCATTGGTCTCGGGAGTATCGCGATTATTCAGCTTACGCCGAGACTTACCAAGGTCATCCCCGGTTCGTTTGTGGCTATTGTCCTCATGACGCTCGTGGTCTATCTGCTAAGGGAGCACTTTGCCATGGGAGGAGTTGAGACGATTGGTGACCGCTTCACCATCTCCAACGAATTTCCACCTTTGGTCGTCCCGGAGCTGAGCTTCGAGACGATTAGACACCTAGCTGCACCCACCTTTACGATTGCGATGCTTGGGGCGATCGAGTCCTTACTCTCGGCAAGTGTGGCGGATGGGGTGATTGGTGAGCGCCACGACTCCAATACCGAGCTGATTGCTCAGGGTGTGGCCAATATGGTCGTACCTTTCTTTGGGGGTATCCCTGTGACGGGTGCTATTGCACGTACGATGACGAATATCAACAATGGAGGACGTAGCCCCATCTCGGGTATTGTACATGCCGTCAGCCTCCTGCTCATCTTCCTCTTCTTGATGCCTCTGACCTCCTATATCCCTATGGCTTGCTTGGCTGGGGTACTGGTAGTCGTATCTTATAATATGAGTGGCTGGAGGTCTATTCGCGCTCAGTGGTCTGGGCCTAAGGGCGACTTGATTGTCCTGCTCGTAACTTTCGCCTTGACCGTCCTATTCGATCTCACGATAGCCATTGAGATCGGCCTACTACTGGCTATGCTCTTCTTTATGCGTCGTATGGTCGAGACTACCCGCATCCTCGTTTCCCGAGACGAACTTAATCTGATGGCTGGCCAAGATGACCATAGGCATAGTGCTACCGAGACAACGCTTAGCTTGCCTGCGGGGGTAGAGGTCTATGAGATTGAGGGGCCTTTCTTCTTCGGTATTGCGAATCGATTTGAGGAGCTGATGGCCAGTGCGCCCAAGCGCCCCAAAGTACGTATCCTGCGTATGCGCTTCGTCCCCTTCATGGACTCCACTGCTGTCTATAACCTTGGGATGCTCTGTGAGAAGTCTAAGGCCGAGGGCATCCAAATCATACTCTCTGGTGTCAATGAGCGGGTTCGTGCTACGCTCTCCGAGACCAAGGTCGAGGTACTTATCGGGAGCGACAACATTTGCCCTGATATCCAATCGGCTCTAGCCAAAGCTGAGACTTATACGAAACAATAGATATGAAAATAGGAAATATAAATCTAGGTCAGCATCCGCTGCTGCTCGCACCTATGGAAGATGTGACGGACGTGGCCTTTCGACTACTCTGTCGCCGTTTCGGTGCAGATATGGTATATACCGAGTTTGTGAGCAGCGATGCCCTCATTAGGCAGGTTGCCAGTACGCACCGCAAGCTCACCATCGACGCAGAGGAGCGTCCTGCGGCCATTCAGATCTACGGACGTGAAGTCGAGCCTATGGTAGAGGCTGCTCGTATCTGTGAGGCGGTCGGTCCCGATGTGTTGGACCTAAACTTTGGTTGCCCCGTTAAGCGTGTGGCTGGTAAGGGGGCTGGTAGTGGTATGCTTCGCTGTCCAGATGTGATGGTCGAGATTGTGCGCGAGATTGTCAAGGCAGTAAATATCCCCGTTACGGTCAAGACACGTCTCGGCTGGGATAACGATACTAAGATTATCGTTGATTTGGCCGAGCAACTGCAGGACTGTGGCATCCAAGCCTTGACTATTCATGGTCGTACGCGTGCACAGATGTATACTGGGCAGGCCGATTGGACGCTCATCGGTGCGGTCAAGAATAATCCGCGTATGCACATCCCCATCATTGGCAATGGAGATATTACTACAGGAGAGGAGGCCAAGCGAGCCTTCGATACCTACGGCGTAGATGGCGTTATGGTGGGGCGAGCCTCTATCGGGCAGCCTTGGATTTTTGAGGAGATGAAGCACTACATCGAGACGGGTGAGGTATTGCCTCGTCGCGAACCAGCATTCTACCTCGATATTCTACGTCAGCAGGTGGACAATAACATAGCTAAGCTCGATGAGCGTCGCGGCATCTTACATTCTCGTCGTCATATTGCCGCGAGTCCAATCTTCAAGGGGATTGACAACTTCAAGCCCATCCGTGTGGGGATGCTCCGAGCAGCCACACGATCCGAACTCCTTGACTGGATGGCCAAGGCTGAGGATATGATCTATGGTCGTCCCGTAACGCTCGAGTGGTCGAGTCGATTGAGGGAAAAGGTGTTACATTAAACTTCAACAAAAGATCTTACCAAGTGAATAATATGAAGATTACAATCGTCTTAGGTACCCTAGCTCTAGGGGGGCTTGTGGCGTGCGGCCCTAATAAACAGCAGTTCGTCGCCGAGGGAACGGTAGAGGGTGCCGAGGGACAGATGCTCTATCTAGAGGAGGTTGGTACGGGCAGCTTTCTTTCGATTGACTCTACTCGTTTGGACCAGCTCGGGGCATTCCGCTTCGAGCACGATGGTGCGAGTTATCCGATGTTTTATCGCATTCGTCTCGGTGAGAATAGTATCCCATTTGCAGCGGACTCTATGACGCATATCAAGATCCGCACAAGTGCAACCGCTTTTTTTGAGGGATACGAACTTCTAGAGGCTGAGCAATACAACTATCAGATACGCGACATCAGTCATTATCGATATCAGACCGATAGGCGTGTAGATAGTTTGTTGTTATTGTATACTTCTGGTCTGCTAGGCTTGGACGAAGTACGCGAGGCTGTGGATTCGGTCAAGGTTGCCTTCAAGCATGATATGGTCTCTCGCTACATCTATGTGGACCCTAAGAGTCCAGCCTCGTATTACGCGCTCTTCCAGCGTAAAGGAGGAGATGCGGCTTATTTCTCTGCCGATGACGAAGGGGATGATAGGGCCTTCGCAGCTGTAGCTACGGCCTACGACACCTACTATTCGGCAGCGCCATATACGCCGTTCCTCAAAGATCTAGCGCTGCGTGCCATTGCCCTAAGTCGTGTGCGCAAGGCACGTCAGGAGGCTTTGCCCGACTCTACGAAGGCTCCCGTTCAGACGATTGCTTATCCAGAAATTAAGCTCAAAGACCGACACGGTGTGGAGCAATCTCTGGGGAGCTATGCCGAGAGAGGAACTGTGCTATTGAGCTTCACGGCTTATTCGGCGCAGTGGTCGCCAAGCTTAGTAGCTACGCTACGCGAACTCAAAGAGGCGAATCCGAATCTGACAATCTACGAAGTTTCGGTTGATGGAGATGCCTATTACTGGGAGAATGCGTCGCGAACTCTGCCTTGGGTTAGCGTCAATGATCCCGAGCAATACAGCTTGCGCAACTATAATGTCCAGCAGCTCCCAACGTTTTTTGCCATTAAGAACGGTGAGCTCAGGCGCCTAGAGCATCCTAAGCAAATCCTGCAGTAGAACCTTTGTCAATTGTAAAAATAGCTAGGGGGAATCCTAAGCCCCACTAGGTGCAAAATAGAAGGGATAGCATGTGATAAATTTGGATAAGAATCAAAGAATATCCGAGGAATCTCAAGGTCTTAATTTGATGCGTTAGCCCTAGTAGAGATGCCTCAATGCCCGACAGAAACCCTTGCCAAAGGTCTCCAAATGAGAAGTTTTACTTGTCCTTTGGGGGAACTTTCAGAATATGGTAATCACAAGGTGTTGAGACTGAGGATACAGGGAGTTTGCTTATGTAAATGACCAAGCCTACATGACGAAGATAACACGGTCTGAGCCGTATGCTGCAAAGCTCTCAAACAAATCGTATCTTTGTGGCGCATATTGCATTGGTCTATCCATTCGTAGGGATAGGCTTAACTTAAAAGAAGTAAACAATGATGATTAACATCACTTTTCCCGACGGCAATGTCCGTCAGTACGAGTCTGGTGTTACCGGATGGGATATAGCTGGTAGCATCAGCCCACGCCTACAGCAAGATGTACTCTCCGTAGGCGTCAACGACCAAATTTGGGATCTCACACGCCCAATTATGGAGGATGCGTCGATTAAACTATACAAGTGGGAGGATCCCGAGGGTCGTCACGCTTTTTGGCACTCTAGTGCTCACCTGATGGCCGAGGCTCTAGAGGCTCTCTACCCTGGTACCAAGTTCGGGATCGGCCCAGCCATCGAGTATGGATTCTACTACGACGTAGATCCCGGGGAGGGCGTTAGCATCAAGGATGCTGACCTGCCTGCCATCGAGAAGAAGATGGCAGAATTGGCGGCTCGGAAGAGCGAATACATTCGCCGTCCTATCAGCAAAAACGAGGTGCTCCGCTACTTCGAGGACAAGCAAGACGAATATAAGGTTGAGCTGATCACTGATTTGGCCGATGGCACAATCACCACTTATACACAGGGTAACTTTACCGACCTCTGCCGTGGGCCACACTTGCCCAATACAAGCTACATCAAGGCCATCAAGCTCCTCAGTGTAGCAGGTGCCTACTGGCGTGGCGACGAAAAGCGCAAGCAGCTCACCCGTATCTACGGGATCACATTCCCCAAGAAGAAGCAACTAGACGAATATCTAGTAATGCTCGAGGAGGCTAAGAAGCGCGACCATCGCAAAATCGGTAAGGAGCTACAGCTCTTTGCATTCTCGCAGAATGTCGGCTCTGGGCTCCCGCTTTGGTTGCCACGTGGTACACAGCTTCGTCTGCGCCTAGAGGAATTCCTCAAGCAGATTCAGAAGAAGTTTGGCTATCAGCAGGTGATCTCTCCGCACATCGGCAGCAAGCAGCTCTATATTACTTCTGGTCACTGGGCTAAGTATGGTGCAGACTCCTTCCGCCCTATTACTACTCCACAGGAGGGCGAGGAGTTCATGCTCAAGCCCATGAACTGCCCACACCACTGCGAGATCTACAAGTCCCTCGGGGTGCATTCGTACCGCGACCTACCTATTCGCCTAGCCGAGTTCGGTACCGTATATAGATACGAGCAGAGCGGTGAGCTACACGGACTGACTCGTGTACGTGGCTTCACGCAGGACGACGCACACCTATTCTGTCGCCCAGACCAGATCAAGGAGGAGTTCATCAAGGTGATGGACATCATCTTTATCATCTTCAAGGCTCTTGACTTCCAGAACTTCGAGGCGCAGATTTCGCTCCGTGATAAGGTTAATCGCGAGAAGTATATCGGTAGCGAGGAGAACTGGGAGCGTGCCGAGCAGGCGATCATCGAGGCTTGCCAGGAGAAGGGGCTGCCCGCCGTCGTCGAGTATGGCGAAGCGGCTTTCTACGGGCCTAAGCTCGACTTTATGGTCAAGGATGCTCTGGGGCGTCGCTGGCAGCTTGGGACTATTCAGGTGGACTACAACCTGCCCGAACGCTTCGAGCTAGAGTACACTGGCGAGGACAATAAGAAGCATCGCCCAGTGATGATCCATCGTGCACCATTCGGCTCTATGGAGCGCTTCGTGGCCGTATTGATTGAGCACACGGCAGGTAAGTTCCCTCTATGGCTGACCCCAGACCAAGTGGTAATCCTGCCGATCAGTGAGAAGTTCAACGACTATGCACATAGCGTAGCGCGTACGCTCAACGATCAGGACATCCGCGTGCAGGTAGACGATCGCAATGAGAAGATTGGCCGCAAGATCCGCGACAACGAGCTCAAGCGCATCCCATATATGCTTATCGTGGGTGAGAAGGAAGCAGAAAATGGAGAGGTAAGTGTAAGAAAGCAAGGCAGTGGCGATGCTGGTTCGATGAAAATTGCTACCTTTGCGGAGCTTATCCATAGCGAAGTGAACTCAATGCTCAACGCTTGGCAAGCAGAACAATCAGAATAATAAACGATTAGATAGTACAACTCATCAATAATAGGGCGTTGCCCAAAGCAATTAAAAGCATTACTTACAGCATACTGAATGGCAGTAGATAACAAATTAAAGTTTCAGTACCGCATCAATCAGGAGATTCGTTCTCGTGAGGTACGTTTGGTCGGCGATAATGTCGAGCAAGGCGTGTATTCGATACAGGATGCACAGCGAATCGCCAACCAGCAGGAGCTAGATCTCGTCGAGATCTCTCCCAATGTTAATCCACCTGTATGCCGAGTTGTAGACTATCAGAAGTTTATATATCAGCAGAAGAAGCATCAGAAGGAGCAGAAGGCCAAGGCGCAGAAGGTCGTAGTGAAGGAAATTCGTTTCGGCCCTCAGACCGACGATCATGACTACAACTTCAAGCTCAAGCACGCCAAAGGCTTCCTATCCGAGGGGGCTAAGGTCAAGGCTTATGTATTCTTTCGCGGTCGCTCTATCGTCTTCAAGGAACAGGGAGAGGTGCTACTGCTGCGCTTCGCCAACGACCTTGAGGAGTATGGCAAGGTAGAGAGTATGCCAGTGCTCGAGGGTAAGCGCATGACCATCATGCTCGCGCCCCGCAAGGCTGCTGCCCCCAAGAAGGACAAGGCGCCTAAGGCTACAGAGGCTACCGCCGAGGCCGAAGACTAGGCCACTAGCTGAGCAATCATTTAGATTAAAAATAAAGACGCACTGCCGCGCATAGGCTGCGTGGGCAGTGCGATGATTAATGTTTTAACTCAATAATAACAAAGCAAAATGCCTAAGCAAAAGACTAACTCCAGTGCTAAGAAGCGTTTTACGCTCACTGGGTCAGGTAAGATCAAGCGTAAACACGCCTTTAAGCGTCACATCTTGACGAAGAAATCAACCAAGCAGAAGCGTCGCCTCACGCACTTCGGCCTAGTGGCTCGCGTAGACGTTCGCGAGGTTAAGGAGCTTCTCCGTCTCAAGTAAGACAATCAAAGACGAGTTTAATCACGATTTTAAGTAACAGAGAGGTCAGCCGTTAAGAGTCGATTCGTCGGCCGCTACCAATCAAAAACAATTAGTATTATGCCAAGATCAGTAAATCATGTAGCTTCACGTGCCAAGAGAAAGAGAATCTTGAAGCTCACTCGTGGGTATTATGGTGCCCGTAAGAACGTTTGGACTGTAGCCAAGAATACTTGGGAGAAGGGTCTAACCTATGCTTACCGCGACCGTAAGAACAAAAAGCGCAACTTCCGCGCTCTATGGATCCAGCGTATCAACGCTGCAGCTCGCCTAGAGGGTATGTCTTACTCTCGTCTCATGGGTGCTCTGCACGCCTCTGGTATCGAGATCAACCGTAAGGTTCTAGCCGACCTAGCGGTTAATCACCCAGAAGCTTTCAAGGCTATCGTAGCTAAGGTGAAGTAAACAGAGCGTTAGCTCAATAGACAAAAACCCCTCGGTGCTCCTAGAGTCCGAGGGGTTCCTTTTTTGGGGTAGTGGATTAGTCGAATAGGTCTACTAGGATGCCGTCCGAGATGAAAACACCACTAGGGGTGAGGCAGAGGACGCTATCCATTTGGATGAGCTTCCCACTAGAGAGATGTGGCTCTGCACGGGAGAGCAGAGTAGAGGTCACCTCGGAGCCGAAGCGCGCCGTCATATCCTCAAGGTTGATGCCCCACATTGTCCTCAGGCGCGTCATGATGTACTCGTGTAGGTGGTGCTCCTCAGTCAGCTCTTCGGTTGTGTAGCTCCGCCCTCCACACTCTAGAGCTCTGGCATATTGGTCGATAGAGGCGACATTGTAGCTACGCGATACCCCATCGTAGCTATGAGCTGCAGGGCCAAAGCCTAGGTAATGATTGCCCAGCCAATAGCCAGTGTTGAGGCGGGCATGGTGATTGGGCTTGGCGAAGTTGGAGATCTCGTAGTGGTCGTAGCCAGCTTCGCCAAGTCGCTCAATGAGCATCTTGAAGAACATCAGACTGGCTTCTTCGCTTACCTCGGTGACCTTACCATGCTCGAGCATACGCATGAGCGGTGTGCCCTCCTCGTAGATGAGATGATAGGCCGAGATATGTGGCACGTCGAGTGAGAGGATCTGGCGGATATTGTCTCCCCATGTCGTCTCGGTCTGCCCAGGTAGTCCATAGATGAGGTCTAGGCTTATCTCCTCTAGCCCTACTGAGCGGAGTGTCTCGACGGCCGAATAGACTTGTGCTCTGCTGTGCCTGCGGTTGAGGAATTTGAGGTCAGCCTCTTGGAAGCTCTGCACCCCCATACTGATGCGATTGATTGGCAGTTGCCTTAGTCCGCTTGCATACTCTAGGTTAATGTCGTCAGGGTTGGCTTCTAACGTAATCTCTCCGCCAGAGCTCACGGGGTAGAGCCGATAGATCTGCTCGAAGATCAGCGTGAGTTCGTCTATGGAGAGTAGCGATGGCGTACCTCCGCCTAGGTAGATGTGCTCGATAGTAGATCCTTGGGGTAGCTCACTGCGCCTCATCTCTAGCTCCCGAAGTAAGCCACGTAGATAAGCAACACGCAGGCTCATTTGAGTCTGCGTGTAGAAGTCACAATAGCTGCACCTCTGGGCGCAGAATGGGACGTGGATGTAGATGTTCATCGCATTTGGGATTGAGTCAGACGAGCATTCGAGAGATTAAACTCAACTGGCATACGGCATGCTGTGGCTACACCAGCCGTATTCACGGCCTCTACCCCGAGCTCGATGCAGTCCTCTGAGGGGAACTCCGAGATACGTAGGGCGCAGGATTGCTCCTTCAGCCCCTGCACGAGCATGATACCTTCGACCCTTCCATCGGGGTGCGTGATCTTAGCCCAAACGCGGTAAGTAGGTTTAGTTTTACCTACGGGCATCTGCCAGCTGAGGCGAATGATGTTGTTGTCTTGCTCTATTGTTAGCCCTGTGGGTTCGCCAGCTCGTGGTGTGGCACGGCCATAGAGGGGGAGTGGGAGGGCAGGGTGTCTAAATTCTCGCTGAATAAGGGTACGCATAAGGGGTTCTTTCTGTCCGATATTGGCCTCGCGGAACATGCTGACGCCTCCAGCTCCATAGCGACGAGCCAGCCTAATTTGGTCTGCGATTGTCTGGGCGCTCCAGCCACTCTCGTTGATGCGGTATGGAGCGAGCCCCGCGATGACAGGTATTTTTTTGCCTACGCGCTCCATCCAGTCTACGAGGAAAGGTTCGTAGAGATCATCCTTGTAGTACATCATCGGGGCAACGAAGTCGACAAGACGGGCATTAGCCCAAGCCTCCACATCTTGAAAAACACTCTCGTAGGCCGTCCAACCGTGAGGGCGAGCCAAAGACTTCAGCTTACGTAGCTTTCCTAGTGGAGCAACGCTGATCTGAATTTCGGGGCGTATCTTGCGTACGACCTCGTTAATCTCCACGAGCTGTTCGCTTAGGTTCTGCCTGCGCCAGTCCTCTCGGCTTAGCCCATTGCCGTAGCGGGTGTACGAGGCGTTGTCGTTGAATCGCTCTGCTTCTTCGGGATAGCGGAAGTAGTCGAAGTGAATGCCGTCTACATTGTAACCACGCACGACCTCCTCGGCGAGCTTCGCGATGTAGGTACGTACGGCGGGGTTGCCTGGATCTAGGTGGCGGCTCCCCTTATGAGCTATTGCCCAACTGGGATTTTTGATGAGGATGGGGTGTGTATTCCTGCGAGATGAGACGATTGGATAGGTAACCAACCACGCGTGTACGGCAAGACCTCTGCGGTGACAAGCCTCGACGGCATAGGCCAATGGGTCGTAGGCGGGAGGTCGGCCAGTAGTCGTGAAGAGCCGATGGGCAAAGGGTTCGGTCTTGGAGGGGTAAATCACCGAGCCAGACAGACGAGCCTGGAAGAAAACGGTATTGTAGCCGTCCTGCTTTAGCCTGTCGAGGATGCGATCAAGTTCTTGCTGCTGTCGGCGAATGCCATTCGGTGTATCAGCCTTGACGCTTGGCCAGTCTAGTCCGTAGGCCGTAGTTAGCCACACGGCGCGCATTTCGTGGCGGATGCTATCCCCCATTGGAGGCCTCCAGGATACTGGAGCAGAGATGGTTGAGATGGGCGGTGTCGTGACCCCGGGCACCTCGGGCTCGATAGTTCTACTTTTTTTAGTGCCACAGCCTACTGCTAGCAGGGCTAACAGTAGGCTGTATATGCATATCTGAATGATTTTCACTCCTGATTACTTGTAAGCAATGTTGTCGATGAGGCGAACCTCACCACAAAATACGGTGATACAACCCTGAATGCGTGGGCTCCCATCCCAATTCTTGACGCGCTCGAGCGTGTTGGCATCTATGATCTCGTAGTACTCGACTCTAAGTTGGTCGATTGCGTTCAGTTGATCTGTTACCCAACGCTCTGTTTCGGCAGGTGTATGCTCTTGGGCGAAGTCAAGACTTGCTCCGAGGATGCGGTAGATGTTGGGGGCGATAGCTCGTTGTTCTGGGCTTAAGCGTACGTTGCGGCTACTTAGGGCTAGACCATCGGCCTCACGTACGATAGGGCAATCGATGATCTCTACGGGAGAGCCAATGAGACGAACCATAGCACGAACGACTGCAATCTGCTGGAAGTCCTTGTCGCCGAAGAATGCCTTGTCGGGGCGAACAATCTCGAAGAGACGGCTCACGACCTGCATTACTCCATTGAAGTGACCAGGACGATGCGCTCCCTCCATGACCTCCGCCACGCGACCAACCTCGAATACACGTTCGTCGCGCTCGGGATAGATCTCCTCCACGCTTGGGTGGAAGACGGCATGCGCACCTGCCTCGGCAAGAAGCGAAGCGTCCGCCTCGAAGCTTCTTGGGTAGGTCTCTAGGTCTTTGGGGTCGTTGAATTGGGTTGGATTGACGAAAACGCTCACCACACACAGGTCGCACTCCTGTAGTGCACGCTTCACAAGGCTGATATGTCCTGCGTGTAGAGCTCCCATTGTTGGGATAAAACCAACGGTTCGTCCCGCTGCGCGCTCCGCTGCTACATAGGCTTGTAGCTCGGCAGCGTTATTAAATACATTCATTGATGTTGCTTGATTGATGTGCAGACGTGTTTATTTCTTCTTAAACTCGCCTTGTCTATCGAGCCATTCGGCGATCTGTACAGCGTTGAGAGCAGCCCCCTTCTTAATCTGATCGGCTACGCACCAGAAGCTAAGTCCCGTGGGGCTGGTAAGGTCTCGGCGTAGGCGACCCACATACACGGGGTCTTTTTCCGCAATGAAGAGTGGCATCGGGTAGACTTGATTGGCGGGCTCGTCTTGCAGTACCACACCCTGAGCCTCTCGGAAAGCCTCCCGTACAGCCTCTAGCTCCAGTGGCTGCTCTGTCTCTAGCCAAATGGCTTCGCTGTGTGCACGAGTTACTGGCACACGAACACATGTGGCGCTGACCATGATATCACTGTGCATAATCTTGCGCGTCTCGTGATACATCTTCATCTCCTCTTTGGTATAGTCGTTGTCGGTAAAGACGTCGATCTGAGGGATGAGGTTATAGGCGAGCTGATAGGCAAATTTCTCAACCGTAGGCTCCTCTCCTGCTGCAATCTCTCTGTTCTGGCGGTCTAGTTCAACCATGCCCATTGCCCCCGCACCACTTGCCGCCTGATAGGTCGCTACGTGCACACGCTTGATGTGTGAGAGTTGCTCAACGACGTTGAGGGCTACCACCATCTGTATCGTCGTGCAGTTGGGGTTGGCGATGATGCCTCGCGGACGCACGAGTGCATCCTTGGCATTGACCTCTGGGACGACTAGAGGCACGTCCTCCTGCATACGGAAGGCGCTAGAATTGTCAATCATGATGGCGCCGTGCTTGGTAATCGTGTCTGCAAATTCAAGCGAAACACTCCCACCAGCAGAAACAAAGGCAACATCAATATCCTTGAAGTCATCTCCGTGTTTAAGCTCTTTGATTGTATAGTCTTTGCCTCGGAACTTAACCACCTTGCCAGCCGAGCGCGCAGAGGCGAATAGCTCTAGTCTATCTATTTTGAATGGGCGCTCGCTAAGTACCTGTAAGAACTCTTGGCCTACAGCTCCGCTCACGCCGACGATTGCTACATTCATCTATTTTGTCTTTAATGTACTTACAAGGGTACAAAGGTAGCAATTTTGCAGGGCAAATAGCCCTCTATCTTGCATTGGAAAAAATCGAATCTATATAAAGTACCCTGGGGTATTGCTTACATCCGACTTTTGTCGGTAGATAGTACTACAGACTTCTCAGTAGTTAGCCTAGCGGCAGAAGCGATGAGCCCATTGATGAGTCGCCGAATGGCCTATTGCGATGTAGCGACCTTCCTCTAGATGGGATAGATTGACCGAGCCTCCCGAGGGAATGAAGCTAAAGACCAAAGTGCCTGCTAGGTCGTACACCATGACTTCTTTGATGTTTGGCCCTATGCAGAGGCTGGCCGAAGCTCTGTCGTAGTAGAGCTCTGGCGAAGTCGCATTGATGCTCTCGATGGAGAGAGGTTTCCCTGGTTTGTTGGTTACAATCCATCCCTTGGCTGTTGCGCTACTGGTGTCTACTAGATGACTATTAGGGTTCATGCTTATGTCGATCTTTTTCGCCCAATCTCTGTTGTTGTCGTTGAGCTCCACGGCGCTCACATTGGGTAGGGAGGTCAAGAGGGCGGTAAGTCTGTCGGTGGGGATCAGATTGTCCTCTAGCCTAATGCCCTGTATGCCTTGGCAGTGCTCGAGGTTGATACCTGTGAGCTTATTGTGCCCTGCGAATAGCTTCTGTAGGTTGGTTTGTGTCGAGAGGTCGAGCTGTGTCAGTTGGTTGCCTTCGCATTCGAGCCAAGAGATGGCGGGGTTATGTTTGAGATCTAGGCTCTGGAGCTTATTGCTATCGCACATGAGCCAAATCAGTCGCTTCTGTGCCTTGAGGTCTAGTTCCTCGAGGCGATTGTTGCCCAGCCAGAGGATAGAGAGGTTGGGGTTGTGCGAGAGGTCTACCTGCGTCAGATCGTTGTCCGAGGCCTTGATTTGCTTGAGGTTAGGCAGTCGGCTTACGTCTAGAGTGCTGAGCTTATTCCCACTGACAATGAGCCAATGGAGCTTGGTATTGGCCGAGAGATCTATCTGCGTTAGGTCGTTGTCGCCTAGATATAGATCCTCAAGGAGCGCGTTGGCAGATAGATCAATGTTCGTAAGTTCGTTGTCGGTGAGCGTGAGGGTTTTTAGCATCTTGTTGTGGCTTACATCTAGGCTTTGTAGCTCGTTGTCTACGGCGTAGAGTTTGGTCAGCTTAGCGTTTTGAGTCAGGTCTAGGCTTGTGAGCTTATTACTGGCTACGCTCAGCTCCGTCAGATCCGGTAGGTGCGAGACTTTTAGGCTGGTAAGCTCGTTGTCGTCGCACACAATCTCCCTAATACCCTGCCCACTCTCGGGGAGGACGAGCTCCGTGAGTTCATTGTCGTAGCAGAATAGCGAGATAAGCCCTTGGATATGCTTTAGGTTCAGTTGCCCCGGTATCTGATTGCTGTGGCAGCTGATGACGTTCATCCTGCTCTGAGCGGATAGGTTGATCGGAGTCTTGATCCGATTGCGATCGCAGTAGAGCATATACAGGTTTGGAGATTCGCTCACGTCCAGAGCCTCGAGTTTATTATTCATCACCTGTAGCCTCATGAGCTTCTTCGCTCCGCTCAGGTCTAGCTTGGTGATGCGCTGGTCGTTGGCGATGAATATCAAAATATCCTCGCCGTATACCTTGACCTCTCGTCCTCTAACTTGATCGGTAATCTTCTTGGCTCCTGTGTATTCCTTGGGTGTGCCATCGCCGAAGTCTATAGAGAAGTGGCTCTCTGGTGTGCCACCAATAGAGAGGGTGATGGTTTGGTTCTCTTCCTCTAGGGTAAATTTAATGCAGGGGTCGGTAGAGCCCCCAGAGACAAAGGCTAGCGCTCCCGGGTCGATCACTCCGTCTCTGAGGCGGTTATTACCCAAGAGGTCTTTTTCTTCGGTAACATCTGGTACGATGACTCCCTGCCCGACAAGCGTACTTTTGGATGCCAATGCCCAGTTGGCTCTAAGCGCTTCGGTGCGTCCCTCTGCATCTATCTGGAAGCCGATGCGTCTCGAGGGAGCGACGAAGTTATTGAGGTCGAGGTTGTCATCTATAAGGTTGTTCTGCTCTGTACAACCATCTCCGAGATCTACGTTGGAGATGAGCTTCTTGATGAAACGAACGTTGCTCTGCATGACCGTGGAGTGGTAGAGCTTCCCCCCAGAGCTGAGCTCTACACCTCCGCCTCGAGCTCCCGAGGTGCAGTTGGAGATGATAGAACCAATGATCGTCGTGTTGGTTTTGCCTAGGATGCCACCACCACGGCCACCGCCTGTGTCGCCAAATGCTGTATCGTCGGCGTAGCAGTTGATTACCTGGCAATGATGCACCGTGCTACCCTCCGAGTAGATACCACCACCTACGAGACCTCTACTGTGAGCTATCAGGCAAGCCTCGATACGACTATCTATTACCGAGATTGTGCCACCTTTGGCGCCGTAGCAGTCGTAGAAGTGGCTATCGCGAACGGTACCCTTGTGGATTGTGATAGCACCTCCCTCATCGACACCAACGCTCCCTCTGAAAACGCAGTTGCTCACTACGCCACCCTCCATGTAGATAGATCCGCCACTAGCGTAGAGAGAGGGTAGATAAGCCTGATTGTCCTCAAATAGGCAGTTGCTGATCTCTGCCTCTTTGCCTTGGGCGATGAAAACAGCCCCTCCGTGGAAAGCCAAATCCCCCTCAACGCGTGTATAGGTCGCATTGCGACGAATGATGCTATTGGTCAAGCGAATAGCCCCAGAAGCATAGAGTGCCGCACCAGCAGCCTTGGCTTGATGGATATCGGCATAGGCTCCCGTGAGGACGAAGCCGTCTATGGTGATCGGATTAGTCGCCTTTTTGTCTAGGTAAAGTAGATGATTGGCATTGCCTCGGTTGCCCGTGATCTTCCACATATAGCGAGCTGTCGATCCCTCGGCTATCTCGCGCACCCATATGTCTTCCTCTCCATCGATGTCTGCGCTGAGAATAGTTTGGTTTTTGAAGACGAAGCGCATCGGAGCCTCTACCTCTGTTTTTGCTCTATCATCTTTGCTCGTTTCTGAGCCAGAGAATCCGCCGTAGAGCGAGACGCCATCCTTGAGTTTGAAGGTTCGAGAGCGCTTTTTACTGGATTTGATGAGCTCGGTTGGGTGATAGGAGCCAGCTGCAACCCAAACCTCATCTCCGACCGATGAGGCATCAATCATCTTCTGTAGTTCCCCCGAGGCCTTTGTCCAAGACGAGCCATCGCCATCGCCACCGGCTTTGACGAACCTAACAGTTTTCTGCGCGCTAGCCCAAGGGTAGGCTAGCAGGATGCCCAAGAGTAGCATCCAAGTACTAAATAGGTTTCTCATAGATCTGTATTGTTTAGTGATTGTTGTTCATACAAATATATTGATAAAAGACGTAAAAAACCAGATAGCTCTCTCTAAGAAAGGTAGATGAACTAGACTTATAGAGCCAAGGAGGACTATTTATTGCCGTGGGTCAGATTTATATTTTAGATCACATTCCAGAATGTTGATGAGAGAAATTCCTTGGCAGAGGTTAAAAACGGTAGGCCGCGTATTTGGCCTCTGGGAGGCTCTAGATTGCGTCCGACCTCGTTTGGGCACTTGACCCCAGCCGAGTGAAAATAATCGCCTAAAACGCTTGTTTTGTATATATCTAATAGCTAGTTGGTTAATGTGGAAATTGGATTGGTTTTATCCGCTCCATGCAGTCATTTCAGAATTTCTGTGCACTAATCTTTTCGTAAGTGTGTACACATCGGGGCAAATTAGTCCTACAATCCGAAAAAATCTCTCAGAGTTTTTTTGGCGAAGTCGAATCAATCGCTCCCAATCGCCTCCTCTATCACCCGAATTTGAGCTTAGATTGTTTGCATAATTTAACTAAAATGGAGAGGAATCGACTTGTCGGATTGATGGTGTCTGATGCAAGTTTTCTGAACCTTGTTCATGCGCTTATTGGCCGTTATACTAGCTGACTTTCTATTATCATAAAGTTGATCAGATGTGAATCACCTTATTTGAGCTTTATTTACAATGATAAACAAATAAATGTGAGAATGCCCATGATAATAGGGGCTTTATTGGTTGATATTGGGATAAGTTTTGTACCTTTGCTAAGCTGTTATAGATATATGTAGCGGCTTAGTCATAGATAATTTAAGTATTACTCAATATCAAATACAGATTTGTTATGAAGAAGATTCTGATCGTTTGCTCCGCACTTGCTCTAGTCGTTGGCTTGGGTTCTTGTCGTCCTAAGAAGAGTGCCTATCGCAAGGCTTATGAGCAAGCTAAGCAACGCGAAATTGCCACTCAGGATACCGACCGTACAATTGCTTACGAAGAGCCAGCTTCATCGGCAAGCCAGATGCAGCCTATCTCTGTACGTAAGGAGCGCGTATCTCCAGTCGAAGGTGAGAACTCCAACAATCTGAAGCGCTATAGCGTAGTTATCGGTAGCTTCCAGAACCCAACCAATGCACGTGCCCTCAAAGACAGAATGGTTGAGAAGGGCTATAATGCTGTATTGGCTAAGAATGACTATGGGATGCTTCGCGTAATCGTTGCTAGCTTCAACAGCCGCGAAGAAGCTGCCGCAAGCCGCGATGCCGTCAAGGCTCGCTTCGCTCCAGACTTTAAGGATGCTTGGCTACTTGAGAACGAATAATGAAAATCGAAAAAGATTTTTCACTCAAGCACCATAATACATTCGGTATAGACGCTCGGGCGGATTGGTTCGTCACCTACGATAGTGTAGATGACCTAAGGACGCTCATCCGTGACGAATACTTTCAGGAGTGTCGCTATCTACATATTGGCGAGGGAAGTAATTTGCTCTTCCTCGCCAATTTTCATGGCATTGTCCTACGATCAGGGATTACTGGTATAGAGGTCTTGAGAGAGGACGACAAGGCGGTCGAGCTGCGTGTTGGTGCTGGGATGGTCTGGGACGACTTCGTGGCTTACTGCACCGAGCGTGGCTACTATGGAGTGGAGAATCTCTCTCTCATCCCGGGGCAAGTGGGTTCGTCTGCGATCCAAAATATCGGAGCCTATGGCGTAGAGGTAGAGCGTCTCATCACAGCTGTGCACACCCTGCATCGCCGCACGGGGGGGGAGCGCTGTTTCTCGCGCGAGGAGTGTGCGTATGCCTATCGTCACAGCACATTCAAGGAGCCCGAGCAGGCGGACTACATCGTCACACACGTAGATTTTCGCTTGGGCAGAGAGACAAGCCTATCGCTCGAATATGCAGACCTCAAGCGCTACTTCTCGGAGCATAATACCGAGCCCACGCTAGCGTCTGTACGCCAAGCCGTCATCGAGATACGCCAGAGGAAGCTCCCCGACACACAGCTACTCGGTAATGCTGGGAGCTACTTCATGAATCCGATAGTGCCTGCCACACAAGCCGAGCGCCTGCGAAGTGAATACCCACAGATGCCATTTTATCCTCTTGAAGACGGACGTGTGAAGCTGGCCGCTGGTTGGCTCATCGACCAATGTGGGCTCAAAGGATATCGTATGGGGCGAGCTGGTGTTTATCAACATCAGGCTCTGGTGTTGGTTAATCATGGAGGAGCAACAGGACAGGAGATTGCCTCTCTGGCCGAATATGTACAGCAAGCGGTCTTTGAGCGATTTGCCGTAGAGATTCATCCAGAGGTTAAATATATTAGTTAGCCTCTTGTATTTAGTATTTTTATGAAGCTTATCATCTTAGGCTCTGGTACTAGTACGGGAGTCCCAGAGGTCGGGTGCGGCTGTGGCCTATGCCAGAGCTCCGATCCTCGAGACAAACGACTACGCACCTCGGCGCTCATTATCACTGATGAAGACAAACGCATCCTCATTGATTGTAGCCCAGACTTTCGCCAGCAAGCTCTGCGCCTAGGGCTAGATCGTATAGATGCGATACTGCTTACCCACGAACACTATGACCATATCGGAGGGCTAGATGATCTGCGCACCATCGCTTGGCGGACAGAGATACCCATCTATGGTCAGCCACGTGTGTTGGACGCTTTGCGTCAGCGCCTGCACTATGTGTTTGGTCCTCATCCTTACCCGGGTACGCCTAGGCTCGTACTCAAGGAGATTGAGGTTGATGCTTCATTTGAGCTCTTCGGGCTGTCGATTCGTCCGCTCCCTGTGATGCATGGCAAGCTGCCCATCCTCGGCTACGAGATAGGCGATATGACCTACATCACGGATATGAAAACGCTAGAGGCTGAGGAGTGGCATCGCCTCTCGCATCAGCGTCTTGTGGTGATCAATGCCCTGCGTATGCTCAAGGAGCATCCCTCGCATCAGTCTATTCGTGATATTCTCTCTCATCTGTCGGAAGAGACGGATAGGCCAGAGCTCACGATCTTGACGCATCTGTCGCATCATGCACCCTCGCACCGATCCATGCTTGAGTTGCTCCCCAGTAATATTCGTCCTGCCTGCGATGGCCTCTGTCTCATGCTCCAACCAGACTCTATCCACTCTAGTTCTGTGACGGCGCCTATTGCCCCCTTCGAGTATGTAGATTGTGGTCGTATCGCCTACGCGGAGGCGTGGTCGCTACAGCACAAACTATTCGACCAAATTTTGGAGCAGAAGCGCATGGGGGAGCCTACCGAGAGTTTCTTGCTTTTCTGTGAGCACAATCCGGTCTTCACACTTGGCAAGAATGGCGCCGAGGGCAATATGCTCATGAGCGAATCCTATCTCAAGCAGGAGGGATACGATTGGTTCAGGGTAGAGCGTGGAGGAGATGTCACTTACCATGGCCCGGGGCAGATTACAGGTTACCCAATCCTAGATCTAGAGCGCTACGGCATAGGTCTAAGGGCTTACATCGAACTTGTAGAGGATGCTATCATCGAGCTACTTGCTCTCTACGGACTTAGAGGCGAGCGCAATCCCGCTGGTACGGGTGTTTGGCTTGATGCCGATAAGCCTGCATTGGCGCGTAAGATCTGCGCCATCGGGGTGAAGAGTAGTCGCTATGTGACGATGCACGGCTTCGCGCTCAATGTCAATACCGATTTGAGTCCATTTAGACTTATCAACCCCTGTGGCTTCAAGGATGGCAAGGTGAGCTCGATTGCTCAAGAAGTGGGCTACGAAGTAGATTTCACAGTCGTCAAGCACCAGCTATCGGCGATATTTTTTAACAAACTAAAAGCTCTACAAAGCGCACAGCGTCTGCACTTGTGCCATAGCGAAGGCTAATAAGTCAGCCTCGCACTTCTTGCCTTGTAGGGGCTAATCAAAAATTTATGGAAGAACTAAATCTCACGATGCACGGCCTTGATCTGACTACGCCGTCGCTATTATTCTCGGCTATCTCGCTTATCTTGCTAGCCTATACCAATCGTTTCCTCTCCTATGCATCTGTCGTGCGTAGCCTCAAAGAGAAGTATGATGCCGATCCCGATGCCGACAGGACTTCATTGGCGCAGATCCGCAACTTCCGCATACGTCTCAAGCTCATCAGAGCGATGCAGACTCTAGGTGCTGGAAGCTTGCTTTTCTGCCTGATTGCCATGTTTTGCATCTACAATCGCTGGATGGTGTCGGCCGATATTACCTTCGGTGTAGGGATGATATTGCTGGCAGCCTCTCTAGTACTATGTATCGTGGAGGTGCAGATCTCTGTGGAGGCGCTAGAGCTTCATCTGCAGACGATCAAGGATCACAAGAAAGAGCAGAGAGATCCTGCCCAAGGTGGCTCATTCCGCCGCTTGGGTATGAAGCGCCGCGAGGGAGATGACGACAAGAAGGAACATAAGCAGCCAAAAGATCAGAAGGTTCGTGAGCAGAAAGAGCGCAATAAGGCGCAGCAGCGCGAGCAGAGGTCTCGGGTGGCACGCGAGCAACAGCAACAGCCTCAACGCGAGCAGAAGCCACGTGTAGAGTCTACTAGTGAGACCGCCGAGGAAAAGAAATCACAGCAAGAGGTGCGCTCAACGCGCGAAGCTCAGGGGCAGCGCAGAGAGCGCCGTGGTGGTCGCGGCCAGCAGCAAACCCCTCGCGAGGTTACTCCAGAGGTTGTAAAAGTGGAACCTAAACAATCGGAGCAGACACTCCCTGCAACTCCTGTACCTGTAGAGCCCAACTCGGCAGAGTAGCTAGAGGGTAATCAGTTATTTCCCAAACAAAATGGGGGGGCTGTGGCAAAATTTTGATTTTACTCAGCCCCTTTTTAGGTGTCTCAGAATGTGCAAAATGTAAGGAGCTAATACTGAGGCTGACGACGAAGTCCGTGCGGAGCAAAGGGAGCATACTAAGGTATGTGACCGAAGCCGAATGTCGCAAGCAACACAGCATTTTGTGCATTATGACACATCACCATGTCGTCCTAACTCTGTATACACATAGTCATCCTCCAAACGTTGCTTAGGGATGGCCTTGTATCTTCTCATGTCATAGCCAGAGCCGTTTGTAAGTATGAGATATATCCTCTATCTATCCTTTCTGTGTATCTGTACACTTTGCGAAGCACAGAGACAAGTTAGTCTCCAAGACTCGATACATGAGATCGATGAGGTTTTGGTTACTGCACGATCAGTAGCTACGCCGCTCAGTCCTGTGCAGCAATTATCGGGGCAAAGGCTCGTAGAGCTGAGCGTTCACTCGGTGGCAGATGCCCTGCGTTACTTCTCGGGCTTACAGATCAAAGACTATGGTGGCGTAGGCGGACTAAAAACGGTCGATGTGCGAAGTCTAGGCAGTCAGCATTTAGGGGTATTCTACAATGGAGTGCAACTAGGCAATGCCCAAAATGGAGTGGTTGATCTAGGTCGATTTTCTCTTGATAATATGGAGTTGATACGCCTCTACAACGGAGAGAAAACTAGCCTGCTACAATCGGCACGCGACTACGCCTCCTCCAATACGCTTCATCTACAAAGTCGTCGACCTCAGTTTTTGGTTGGAGAACGTAAAAAGCTACATCTAGCTCTAGATGCAGGTAGCTTCCTGACCATTAACCCCAAAATTAGCTACGAGCATAAGCTCGGAGAGACCTCTGCCGCATCGGCTAGCGGAGAGGTGATGTATAGCTCTGGACGCTACCCCTTCCGCTACAAAAAGGCTGGAGGCTATGATGTCTTGGCGACTCGTGAGAATGGCGATATCTCTGCTTTGAGGGCGGAACTCGCTTGGTGGGGGAGGGTCAATGCATCAGACCTCTCACTACAAGCTTATTTGTATCGTTCTAGTCGTGGTTACCCTGGGGCTTCTGTGCGAGAAGAGCCCGGAGTGTTTAAGCATCAAGATCGCCAATGGGATAGTAATCTCTTTTTACAAGGAAGTTTCAAAAATGTAGGTAATAGATATAGTATTCGGGCGCTCTGGAAGTATGCCTATGATTACCTACGCTACCTCTCGGACCCCCGCCTAGATGTGACGACGATGCATGTCGATAATCACTACCATCAACAAGAGGTGTATCTGTCATTGTCTCAGTCCTTAATGCTCAATCCAGGGTTAAGCATATCGCTCTCCAACGATGTTCAGTACAATCACTTGCGCGCCAATCTACCCGAATTTGCACGCCCTGAAAGACTGCAGATCTTGAGTGCGATAGCCTCAAGCTATAATAACAAGTATTTGAGGGCGCATGGTTCCATATTGCATACTTATACTCTAGACCTGAGGCAGTCAGAGCCAAGACCTGAGGCATTTCGTCTTTTGTCTCCAAGCTTTCATCTCGCTTATTATCCATGGGGTAGAGAGGGGGTAAGTCTTAGAGCATTTTATAAGCATAGCTATCGTTTGCCCTCCTTTATGGACCTGTATTATGATTTCATCGGAGGAACTCGATTGAACCCCGAACGCACAGAACAATTTAATCTAGGTTTAGTCTATAAGTCTAGGGTAGGGCAGTCTACTAAGTTTAGCTACGAGTTACAAGCAGATGCCTATTACAATCGAGTGAAAGATAAGATAGTAGCTATGCCAACCTCCAATCAATTTCGCTGGTCTATGCTCAACTATGGCTTGGTCGATGTCCTAGGTTTGGATATCCATGCCATGGGGACATACATCCACGGAGACTTGACGCTTACTCCGCGAATAACATATACTTACCAGCAAGCGCTAGACCATACAGATCCCAGTAGTCCTTGGTATGGGGGGCAGATATCCTATGCCCCTCGGCACTCTGCTTCGCTTACGCTAAGGGCAGCCTATCGACGCTGGAGTATGAATTACAGCTTTCTATATACGGGAGAGCGCTATCACTCTGTAGCTAACATCCCCGAATATCATGTACAGCCTTGGTATACCCATGATCTAAGTTTGTCTAGGTCATGGCCTTTGCCCCATAGCAAGGATCTTAGGACTACATTAGCAATTAACAATCTGTTTAACCAACAATACGAGGTCGTACGCAACTATCCTATGCCTGGTATCAACTTCCAAATAAAACTACAACTCTATGTCTAAATATATCGAGTATCTACGCAAGGCTTATCTATCGTATGTAGGTGTATGCTTGAGTTTAGGGCTTTTTGCCTGTCGCAAGGAGGAAGCAATTATTCCCTCAAACCTCAACCGAGTTAGTGCCCCTTACCCTCATACACAGAAATACAAAGGAGTCTACATCCTCAACGAGGGGACTATGGGGAGAAATATAGCTTCTCTAGATTACTTCGATTATACACAGGGTATATATCACCGCAATCTTTTTGCCGAGCGTAACCCCTATATAGCACGAGAACTTGGGGATGTTGGTAATGACCTTAAACTCTATCGGGGGGAGCTATGGGCTGTTATCAATACCTCCAATCTTATAGAGGTTATGCAAGCTGAGACAGCCCAACACATAGCCCAAATAAGCATTGCGAATGCTAGATACTTGGCCTTTGAGGGGGATTTTGCCTATGTAAGTTCTTATGCTGGTCCAGTGGGTTTAGACCCGAATGCCCGAGTGGGTAAGGTCGTGAAGATAAATATCAAGACAAAGCAAATCGTAGACGAATGTCTTGTGGGATATCAACCAGAGGAGATGGCTATCGTAGGTCATAAACTCTATGTGGCCAACTCTGGAGGCTATCGCAGACCTCACTACGATAGTCGTATGTCTGTGATTGACCTAGCTACCTTTAGACTGGATAAGCATATCCCTATTGCCATTAACTTGAGCCGAATCAAGGCTGATAAATATGGTAGGCTTTGGATCGTTTCTCGGGGGAATCACAAAGATATTCCCTCAAACCTGTATGTGTTCGATACTAAAACCGAGCAGCTCGTAGGGGGATCTAGGGGCTTAGAGATTGCTTGCAGTGATGTGGCTCTAGAGGGAGATGTGCTGTATTTGTATGGGTCTAACTCCATTACTGTAGGGCAGGGAGCCATACCCCACTTTATGAGTATCGACCTAAGAAGTCTACAAGTGGTCAATACGCAGTTGCTTAGGGGTGGGGAGCGAGGTATACGCCACCCCTACGGTATTGCGATCAACTCCGAGCAGAGCGAGATTCTTATCGCTGATGCTGGGGACTATGTCTCTCCTGGGAGAGTACTATGCTTTGGCTTGGATGGGAGGGAGCGTTGGCGTGCTATGGCGGGAGTAATCCCTTCTTCTTTCGTATTTACACCTTTTACGCTCAAGGTTCCTCAGCGGGGCGAGACTGATAGAGACTTGTACCACGAGGGGCAACGCCCCTATGCCCATAGAGTACTTGACTACCGTCCAGCCCCTGGGCAGTTTGTCAATAAAATGCCCGAGTATCAAGAGGGGGATACTCCAGAGCGTATGCGTCAAAAGGTGGAGAAGGCTCTAGCTCGTCCTAGTCGCAGAGATAAAGGCGAATTAATTACCTTGGGAGCATGGGGGGGGTATGTCGTTGTCGCTTTTGATCACCGGGTTGAGAACCGAGCAGGGCTGTGTGATTTGAGGATATTGGGCAATACCTTTGAGGGTGGGAGCGAACCAGGTGTAATCTATGTCGCCCAAGACCTCAATGGCAATGCTTACCCCGATCACAACGAATGGCGACGCATACAAGGGAGTGCAGAGCGTTTGGAGCGAGAGCCCTTCTACCCTAAGTTGCTTGCCCAAGGTTCCGACTTAACCTTTTACCCTAATTATAGCATTAGATATATTCGCCCTAGAACCCAGCCACAAGTTCGAGAAAATGAGACTTTGCCCTATATTCCTTGGCTAGATAATCAAGGTGCTAAAGGATATATTTATCGCAATAGCTATCATCAGCAAAGCTATTATCCTCTCTGGCTAGACGACAGGGAGCTTCGCTTCGAAGGTGTGCGCTTGCCCACCAATGTCTTGAGGAGCAAAGGGCAAGACTTGTCGCAAGATGTCTATGTTGGTTATACCTTCTCCTATGGGTATGCCGACAATGCCCCTAACCAATCCAATGCATCGGCAATTGATATAGATTGGGCGATTGATGCAGAGGGGAACCCAGCGCGATTGACTGGTATAGACTTTGTCAAGATACAGACGGGAGTGCTTAGTGATAATGGTAGATTAGGCGAAAGCTCTACCGAAGTCGCAGGGATTGTAGATTTGCACTTAATCGGAGAGTATGTAAAGTCTCCCATCTAATCTAGGTCTTCCCTCTTATTGAGAACTTTGCATCATACGGCACTCATTGCGTTGTTTTCGGTATTCGGGCTTGGTCATTTACATGAGTAAATTCCCTGCGCCCTTAGTCTCAATGCTTAATGCCTTGTGATTACTGCATTGTGTAAATGCTCCCGATGGATAAGCAAAACTTCTCATTCGGAGTCCTCTTGCCACGGTCTCTTATTGCTCTTGTAGGCCTCCTCTAGCTGGGTGAGGTGAATGAATTGCTCTACCGAGAGCTGCTCGGGGCGCATCGAAAAGATTGGGTCGGCATAGCCTGGATAGTCTGGACCAAAGACCGCCTTCAGCGAATTGCGTAGCGTCTTACGGCGCTGATTAAACGCCGTCTTGACCATGCGTTTGAAGTGCTCCTCTGAGCAACCTAGATCAGTTCGCTCATTGCGTACCAAACGGATAACGCCGCTCTTGACCTTGGGTGGCGGATTGAAGACATGCTCATCTACCGTGAAGAGGTACTCCACATCGTACCACGCCTGTAGCAAGACGCTCAAGATGCCATAGTCCTTATTGCCGGGAGGCGAAGCCAAACGTTTAGCCACCTCCCTCTGTAGCATCCCAGAGCACACGGGGATGCGCTCGCGATGATCTAGTAGACGGAAAAAGATCTGACTTGAGATGTTGTACGGATAGTTGCCAATCAGAGCAAAGGGTTGCCCCGAGGGGATGCATTCATCCAAGTCTATCCGCAGGAAGTCGCCCTCGATGATGCGCCCCTCTAGCTGAGGGAAGTTCTGGCGCAGGTAGGCTACAGACTCCTTGTCGATCTCGATGACGCGTGTATCGTACCCGAGCTCTAGGAGGAACTGTGTGAGCATCCCCATCCCCGGCCCAATCTCTAGCACAGGCAGGCTCTTGTATTCGATGAGGCTAGAGGCGATCCGCTCGGCGATACCTAGGTCTGTGAGGAAGTGTTGCCCGAGGGCTTTCTTGGCTCTGACTTGAATCATAGACTGAATAAATGTTATTATATTTGCCTTGTTATTGAGATACTAAAGTAATACAATTATTGGGACTTGGCTCTCGCGTCTCTAGGGTTTATCTCCAAAAGTAGGGCAAGGGCACGAGTAAATACAAAGACATTGGTAGCGAACGAAAGACTCAAGTCGATCCTCCGATTGATACTGCCCATAGTTCTAGGCTTCGGACTACTATGGTGGCTATACCGAGATATAGACTGGAAGGAAGTACGTAGTATTCTACAAACCAAGCTTAACTATGGGATTCTAGCCTTTAGTCTCATGTTTGGTCTGGGTGCTAATGTGATCAGAGGCTTGCGTTGGCAGCTACTGATAGAGCCACTCACCGAGGGGCAACCCCGTCCGCGGCTACGCAATGCGATCTATACCGTACTAGGCTCCTATACGGTCAATATGGTCATTCCCCGTGCAGGAGAGCTCTGGCGATGCGCCGAGTACAAGCGCCGGGAGCAGATTTCGTTCTCTAGTCTATTCGGTACGCTGATCACCGATAGGCTTACCGATGTGGTTTGTCTTGGGTTTATCCTACTGGGCGTAGTGCTTGCCAATCCCGATTTCTTCCTTGGTCTATTAGGTCAGGGGCGCGACTGGCAAAGTATGATGGCACAGCTCGTGGCGTCGCCTTGGCTATATGTAGCACTTGTGCTGGTAGCCGTAGGCGGATATGCCGTAGTGCGTTTACTGAGACGACATCCAGAGAATCGGATTAGTCAAGCGGTTCACCAAATTTGGGCTGGTGTGCAGAGCATCAGAGCGATGAAGCATCGCGGGCTATTCATCCTCTACAGCATAGCTATTTGGCTCGGCTACTTCGGTTTTTTCTATACCGCTTTCCTCGCCTTCCCCTTCACACGTGAGCTTCCCTTGAGCGTGGGGCTCATCGCTTTCGGCATGAGTGCTCTGTCTGTACTAGCACCCGTACAGAATGGTATGGGTGCCTGGCACTGGATGGTTGTGATGACGCTCGGAGCATACGGGGTGCTACAGACTGATGCCAAGAGCTTTGCTCTAATCGTTCATCTGACGCAGACGCTCTGGATTACTTTGGTCGGCCTGATCGCCATCGTCATACTGCCAATCACCAACAGAAACTACGTACGCATCTAACGACACAACATATTACACTGACAACATTAACTCTAAGAATTTGACCTATGGCCACAGAAATCAAATCTCTAGCCCCCAGATCGGTTTGGGAGTTCTTCTATGATCTGACTCAGACACCTCGCCCCACAGGGCAGACTCGTGCCAGTGAAGACTATGTAATTGCCCTAGGCGAACGCCTAGGGCTAGAAACCAAGCGAGACGCCGTGGGCAACGTGATCATCCGTAAGCCCGCTACCGCTGGCATGGAGGGGCGCCCCGTAGTGACGCTACAGGCTCATCTAGATATGGTACCGCAAGCCAATAGCGGTAGCCCCCACAACTTCGCCACCGATCCTATTGATGCCTATATCGACGGCGAATGGGTTAAAGCTCGTGGCACGACGCTCGGATCTGATAATGGTATCGGGGCAGCATACGCCATGGCTGTACTAGCCGCCACAGATCTCAAGCATGGCCCCATCGAAGCCCTCTTCACTATCGATGAGGAGGTCGGTATGGTAGGGGCTAATGGTCTACAGCCAGGCTTTAGTCACGGAGACATCCTCATCAACCTAGATAGCGAGGACGAGTGTGAGCTATTCATCGGCTGTGCTGGTGGTCTCGACGTAGAGGCTACTCTGGAGTACAAGGACGAGACCCCCGTACCTGAGGGCGATATAGCCGTCAAGGTTAGCCTCACGGGGCTCAAAGGCGGGCACTCGGGTATGGATATCATCCTAGGCCGAGGCAATGCCAATAAGTTGATGAACCGATTCCTCAAAGAAGCGATACAGAGCTGTGGCGCTCGCGTGTCTAGCTTCGTCGGTGGTTCTCTGCGCAATGCCATACCACGTGAAGCCTTCGCCGTCATCACCATCCCCGAGGAGGAAGCCGATGGCCTGTGGGAGCTTGCCTCAGACTACATCGATACGCTACAAACCGAGTACAAGGATATCGAAGCGAACATCAACTTCACTCTAGAGCGTGTGGATCTACCCAAGACGGTTGTCCCCGAGGAAATCCAAGACGGTGTGATCAATGCCGTAGAGGGATGCGTCAATGGTGTGATGTCTATGCTCACGAGCTTCCCCGAGATTGTCGAGAGCTCAACGAATATGGCTCGCGTAACGCTCAAGGACGGCAAGTTCGAGGCGTACTTCCTAGTCAGAAGTTCGCTCGAGAGTCGCAAGTATCAGGTAGCCTCCTCTATCGAGAGCATCATGTCGCTCTGTGGAGCTAAGGTTCGCTTCGATGGCGCATACAATGGTTGGGCTCCCAACGCAGACTCGGCTATTCTCAAGACGATGCGACGCGCCTATGAGGAGGTTCTAGGTATTACCCCAGAGATTAAGGTTATCCATGCTGGTCTAGAGTGCGGTATCATACAGGGAGTCATGCCAGAGATGGATATGATCTCTATTGGCCCTAATATCCGCCATCCACATTCGCCAGACGAAAAGGTGGAGATCGCCTCGGTAGAGAAGACTTGGCGCGTACTATGCAAGGCCTTGGAGCTAGTCTAAGCCTCACAATAAGTATTCAGAACTTCAAAATCATAACACTAAAATCAAAATTATGAGTAAGACGGCTTATGTATTCCCCGGACAAGGGGCTCAGTTCGTTGGTATGGGTAAGGAGCTCTACGACACTCACGCCGAGGCTAAGATCCTCTTTGAGCAAGCTAACGAAATTCTAGGATTTCGCATCACAGATATCCTATTCTCTGGTACAGATGAGGAGCTCAAGCAGACTAAGGTAACTCAGCCTGCTGTATTCCTCCACTCGGTAATCAGAGCCCTGTGCCTAGGTGAGGACTTCCAGCCCAGCATGGTAGCAGGACACTCTCTTGGTGAATTTTCGGCTCTCGTAGCCTCTGGAGCGCTCAGCTTCGAGGATGGACTCCGCCTCGTCTCTAAGCGTGCTATGGCTATGCAGGCTGCCTGTGAGCTACAGCCCTCTACGATGGCAGCTGTACTCGGTCTAGAAGACGCCAAGGTAGTAGAGCTCCTCTCCGAAATCAAGGACGAAGTCGTGGTGGCAGCCAATTTCAACTGCCCCGGTCAGCTCGTGATCTCTGGCTCTATGGCTGGTGTAGAGCGTGCCTGCGAAGCCCTTAAGGCAGCTGGAGCTAAGCGTGCCCTCCCCCTCAAGGTCGGTGGCGCATTCCACTCTCCTCTGATGGAGCCTGCTCGTGAGGAACTCGCTAAGGCCATCGAGGAAACTAAGTTTGCTACGCCATGCTGCCCAATCTATCAAAACGTGGTAGCGAAGGCTGTGAGCGACCCAGAGGAAATCAAGCGTAACCTCATCGCACAGCTCACGGCTCCCGTACGCTGGACGGAGTGCGTGCAAGCCATGGTAGCAGATGGAGCAGATCGATTCGTAGAGGTTGGTCCAGGTACTGTGCTACAGGGGCTAGTTAAGAAGATTGCCCCTGCAGTAGAAGCCGAGAGCATCGCATAGTAATTAGACTCAAATCAATCATATAGCCCGAGCTTCTCCATCAGTATACCTAGGGAGTATGCTCGGGCTATTGATATGGCAATGACAGCTCTAGAAGGATGATTGCGTTCCCATTGTTTATCGCTCGCAGGATGTCTCGTGGGCATCGTCACTTGCAGGGCGAGCCCTCTACCTCACCCCTACTGCGCCTAAGCACCGTTGGGGTGGCACTTAGCTTGGGAGTAATGCTGATCTCTGTGGCAATTATCCTTGGGTTTAAGCGTCAGGTCAGCTCCTTTGCCTACGGGCAGACGGGGCATATCAGCCTATATGCCTGGGGTGGAGATTGGCTTGGCACCAGCCAGCACTTTCGTCTAGGGCAGGGCTTACGCAGCTTCTTCGAGCAGCGACCCGACGTTAGGCAGGTCTATCCGCTACTGCAAAAGACGGCTCTGCTCAAAACCGAAGACAACTACGAGGGGCTGATGATCTATGGCGTAGACTCGGCTTTCTCCCATCCGTACTTCTCTGGCCGTATGACCTCTGGTGCATGGCCTACATTCTCTACTCTCGATACCGTCAGTAACCCAATTGTGCTGCCTAGCAGGCTCACCGAGCGGATGAAGTGCAACGTTGGGGATAAGCTACGTCTATACTTCTGGGGCGACCAAATACGCGTTCGCGCCTATCAGCTAGTGGGGATCTACGAGTCTTCGGGACTGGACAAACTGCCTGCGATTACCTCGGGGAGTAGTCTAAGGCGTCTAGATAAGCTAGACAAAGACGAATATAGTCGGCTGATGATTATGCTCAACGATAGCAAGCAGGCAGGCGATGCCATGGCTAGCCTGACCGAGGAACTAGGACGAAATGCTTCGCTACTGCAAGGACAAGCCCTAGGGGTAAACAGTGCGGAGGAGCTGATGCCAGACCTCTTCAACTGGCTCTCGCTGCTCGACTCCAACGTCTACCTATTGCTCTCGCTGATGATTCTCGTCGGGGGCTTCACCATGATCACAGGGCTCATCATCATCGTGCTAGACAAAACACGTCAGATAGGCCTGCTCAAGGCACTTGGTGCCAACAATAGACAGATCAGAGTGGTCTTTACCCTGATGTCTCTGAGGCTCATGCTCCGCTCATTACTCTGGGGCAATCTACTTGCTGGTACTTTTTGCGCCCTCCAAGCGATCTTCGCCCCGATTAAGCTAGATCCACGCAACTACTTTATGGATGCCGTACCCATAGTTTTTGAGCCTGATCTCTGGCTCGGCGTCAATGTGGGCACTGCTCTACTTATCTTGCTGATGCTCCTTGTACCTACCAAAATTATTTCGAGTATCAGTCCTGCCTCGGTGATGCGCTTTGACTAACTTTAGGCGCACCAATCTATTAGGCAAAGGACATACATACTCCCCAATAAGCTTGATCTAGGGGAGCGAGTAAATGTGTGTTTTTGTCGTTTTTGAGGACTGGCAATAAAAAATATTGCACTAACTTTGCCTTTGGGAATCTTAATATTGTCATAATGATGGAAAAGTTGAATAAGTTGGATCTTCAAATCCTGCGCATCGTATCCCGCAATGCTCGTATGTCGATCAAAGACATTGCAGAGGAGTGCGGTTCGTCTCGCTCGGCTGTCAATCAGCGTCTGCAGCGCTTGATGGCTTCGGGCGTGGTCAAGGATCCGGGTTATGCAGTCAATCCTAGAGCTATCGGATACAATACCTGTACCTATGTCGGCATACGCCTGGAGCGAGGCTCTCTCTACAAGGACGTCGTCCCCCTCTTGCAGGAGATTGAGGAGATTGTAGAGTGTCACTACACCACGGGGCAGTACTCCATCCTTGTGAAGCTATACGCCCTAGACAACAGAGATTTGATGCGCATCCTCAATGGTATTATCCAAGAGATTCCTGGCGTTACAGGGACAGAAACACTGATCTCTCTAGATCTTAGCTTCGAGCGTAGCATTAACATCCCCAAGGCTATCGACTAAATGTCTACGGCTACTGGCTACAGCCTAAGCCAGCTCCTAGGTTCTGTTCGTAGATGCCTAGAGGCTGGCTTTGTCGCAAGGTACTGGGTACGTGCCGAGACGAGCGACCTGCGATGTTCGGGTGCGGCAGGCCATTGCTATCTCGAGCTTCTAGAGAAAGGGGATCGAGGTGCTGTCATTGCACGCGTCAAGGCGAATATCTGGGCAGGATGCTACGACAATATAGCCAAACGATTCGCCCAAGCTGGCCTCTCCCCTATATCCTCGGGAGTTATGATTTTGGCTCTGGTGCAAGTTAGCTTTCATGAGCAATTTGGGCTTAGCCTAATCATCCACGACATCGACCCTAGCTACTCGCTTGGAGAGATTGCGCGCTTGCGCATGCAGACCATCGCTCGGCTCAAAAAAGATGGGATATTTACCGCCAACAAAGAGCTTCGTCTACCACATCCGCTCCAACGCTTGGCCATCATCTCCTCTCCCTCTGCAGCAGGGTATGGCGACTTCATGAATCACCTTAGGGAGAATAAGCACGGGGTAGTAACCTACACCGCCCTATTCCCAGCCCAGATGCAGGGAGAGCAGACCACCGACAGCGTCATCGCAGCCCTAGAGCGCATCTTGGAGTATCAGGATTTATTCGATGCCGTCGTAATCATCAGAGGAGGCGGAGCCGTCAGTGATTTGAGGGCATTTGACTGCTACGGGCTGTGTACCGTCTGCGCTCAGTACCCACTACCGATTATTGCTGGCATTGGGCACGACCGCGACGAGACAGTACTGGACCTCGTTGCCCACACGAGCCAGAAGACGCCGACAGCAGTGGCCGACTTCATTGTCTGTAGACTAGTCGAGGAGCTAGAAGAGGTCAAGATGCTTACCCTAAGGCTACGCCAAGGTTTATCCGTACTCTCGGTCGGCCGACATCATTGGTTGAGCGCGATTCTTGGCAGATTGCCCTCTGCCGCAGGGCAAGCACTGGAGCAGGCGCATAGACGTCAGGTGGAGCGACGCAGTAGACTTAGCCACGTCAGTCGCTTGTTGCTCCATCGCCACAGCCAGACTCTAGCACAGAACACTCGTCTCCTCCCGTACCTAACGCGCAACTACCTACAGATGCGTAGGCTCGCTCTCGGGCAGATTGGACAGCGTATGGTCTCCCCGCTTAGAGCCCATCAAGCTCGGTGGGGGAGTAAACTCGAACAATATGATCAAGCTCTCCGACTAGCCCATCCCGACAACATCCTCAAAAGAGGCTTTGCTGTGGTAGAGCGTTCGGGGACTATCGTTACAGAGGCTTCGTTGCTCGCCGAGGGAGATTGCCTACGCATCAGACTGGGCTCTAGTGCTGTAGAGAGTGTAGTGTCTAAGGTCGTGAGTAGGGAGCAACCAATATCCCAAGAATAATCAGATCTACACCCAAGAGCGTGATGCGCGGCTCGTGCCAAATATCTTATCTTTGCAAGGAATAAATACCTTCGGATAGGGAAGTTAATTTTGAAGAAATAAGCAGACTATGAACCTACAGCAGCTCGAGTACATTATTGCTCTCAATAAATTTCGTCATTTCGGCAAGGCTGCCGACCACTGCAATGTATCTCAGCCTACGCTCAGTACGATGATACAGAAGCTAGAGGATGAGCTAGGGGTTCGGCTGTTTGATCGCAACCACCAGCCCATCAAACCTACGGCTATCGGCCTAAAGGTGCTTGAGCAAGCCGCTATTATTCTCAGACAGACTTCTGTGCTGGGTGAGATCATCAAAGACGAGGAGGATAGTCTAGGCGGGAGCATTACATTGGCCGTTTTGCCAACTATAGCGCCCTATCTACTCCCTCGCATCGTCCCTGTGCTAGATCAGGAGCTACCAGACCTCAAGATTACTTTCGTTGAGCTCATGACGAGTGAATGCCTTGAGCAGCTAGGTAGCGGTCAGATTGATTTAGCTATTATGGCCACTCAGGTTGATCAAGATGACTTGATTTCTGATCCACTTTACTACGAGGAGTTCTTTGGCTATGTTTCGCGTAGCGAAGGTCAGTATCAAGACAAGAGCATCCGTAGCAGCGAAGTAGATGCCAATCGTCTGTGGTTGCTCGACGAGGGGCATTGCTTTAGAGATCAGCTAATGCGCTTCTGCCAGCTTCGTCGCAATGGCTCCTACAAGAATCGATACGTTCGTGGTAGCCTGACAACCTTCATGCACATGGTGGAGCAGGGCAATGGTATGACATTCATCCCAGAGCTAAGCCTAGATACAATCAATCCAGAATACCGAGACCTCGTCAAGCCCTTCGCTATTCCTCGTCCAACCCGTTTGGTCAATCTGACCGTTCGTAGAGACTTCGCTCGAATGAACCTCAGAGATGCGATCGCTTCAATCATCAGAGAAGTAGTTCCTCGTAGTATGCATAAGCTACAACC
>JAUMYV010000011.1:0-14665 GCA_030528445.1 Porphyromonadaceae bacterium
ATCAAGAAGAAACTACCGAATTCTTATTCCATTCCTTACGCCGAACTCACGTTAACTAGATATATCAACGCAGTTGAGGTCAATCGCTCAACACCCAAAACACCATAGAGATTGTCTACACAGAGTCCAGAATGCACGAGCAAGAAAGCGCTGAAAGTCTGAGCCATTAACTTAAGTTTGTGATTAAGGTCTTTAAGGTCGTCCAAAACCCCAACAATGTACAGTATCGAAACGGCTAGAGGCACATAGAGCAGCAACTCCAGTTTTTTCTCCGAAAGAGTCGTCCAGAGGATACCATCCTCAAGAAAATAATCTATCCCTACGACAATAGCAATGGATAGGAATACCGCTGGAACGAAAGCAATCCCACCCAAACGAGGAATCCCCCCGGCATGTATCTTACGAGCATCGGGTAGATCAAATAATCTCGCCCGATAAGCATAGCGCATAATGCCCAGTAGGAAATACTTAGACAAGAGCCAACTCAACGCAACTATGACTAATGAATGCAATAGCCAGTACATATCTAATATATTACATATTGAAAATTCTCTCCTTTCCCAGCAAGCTTGGGGTATATAATCAGTCTCTCGTGGGCAAAGATACAATAAAAAATATCCTGTCAATAGAATTATTTATATTAACTAACTAAGCGCATTTAGTAAACTAATTTAATTATAAAGAACATCCTCTCCGCAAAGCCCCCCAACTCATCTAAAGGAACAACTATATATCCAATACATTTGTACTGGATTCCGATGCAATACATCTCGATTTTTAACAAAAACAGAGCATTAATCTATCATAAACAATCAAAACCACATCTTTAGCCATAGAGCCACAAAAGGGGAAATGAAAAATTTATTTAGTCCAAAATTTTTGCATATATTTCACATACCAACCAAACTTAATAAAAAAGCAAAAATATACACACAAAATTCACCCAAAATAATTTGATAAATAGGGCGCTCTCGAACCAATTACAGGCGGAAATAGATTCGTCTACTATCTCGCTATAGATACAGAAGCACTTCAATGGGAAATTCTGCTTGATTTCATTGAAAAGAGGTTCAAATCTTTAGTAGTCAACAATTGTTTTGATTATCCCACGAATAAGCTATTTGTCAAGGAGGCTATAATGAGCTATATTTGTAATCATTCAGTGTAGAATAAGGAACATAGATAAAGATAAAAACTCAAACTCATCAAAATTATGAATCTATATAAATATGGTAGCGCCAAAGCTGTAACCAAACCCTTCGGGGCAAACACCAAGATGAGTGACCTCATCTGCGACAACTTCCCGCTCCTGCTCATCATCACACGTTTCGGGATTCCTCTAGGCTTCGGAGAGAAGACGATCGGACAGGTTTGTGAGGAACATGCAGTGGACACACCTACTCTGCTACTTTTGCTCAATAGCTCTGCTCGCCCCGACGAGAAGCCCTGCATCGAACAGCTGTCTACGCTCAACATTCACAGCCTACTGAGCTACCTCTCCAATTCACATTCCTACTTCCTAGACTTCCGGTTACCTTTGCTTCGTCAGCAACTCCTGTCTGCAATCTCCAACTGTCCCAACGAAGTAGCCTTCGCAATACGCAACTTCTTCGACGAGTATGTAGAAGAGGTACGCAAGCATATGAACTACGAAGACAAAACAGTCTTCCCATACGCCCGAAAACTCGCTCAAGGAGAGAGGGATCATAGGTATAGCATACGCGTATTCAGCAAGCGTCATGACCAAATTGAGCTCAAAATCACAGAGCTCAAGAACCTGCTCATCAAATACTATCCAGCTCCCAGTGGCTACGAGCTCAACAATGTACTGCACGATATATTCACTAGTGAAGCAGATCTAGCAGCTCATAACCTAATCGAAGACAATATCTTCACCCCCTATATCGAAGCACTTGAGGAGGGGCTCATATCGCCTCAAGCCAAATAACCCATGTAAAACCTACAACACTATGACGACAGCGATACGCGTAGCCATTGCCGAGCCCTGCCCTATTATCCGCAGTGGTCTCGAAGCACAGCTCAAAAAGTTGGCTCGCTACAAAGTACAGGTACTCCATCTAGTTGAGGACTTCCGTAGAGATTGGAGTGAAGCTATTGGCTTGATTACAGCAGATATTTTCATCCTCAATCCTCTGCTCTCGGGCATCAGCCCACAGAACCACTTCCCGTCACAGAGGGAAGTGGCCAAATTCGTGGCGTTGAGCTACGGCACCACCGACGAAACGCTCCTGCGTGAGTATGACGACATTCTGCGCATCACCGACTCAGTACAGCAGATCGCAGATTTATTCGACCGCCTCGTACGCGTAGAAGAAGAGACACAGAGCTCCACATCCCTCGATTCGCAGAGCCTCACCCCTCGCGAACGCGAAATCGTGGTATGCGTGGTCAAGGGAATGACCAATAAGGAAATCGCTAGTGCACTCTTTCTCTCTACTCATACCGTCATCACACACCGACGCAACATCACCAAAAAACTACAGATCCATAGCCCTAGTGGTCTGACGATCTACGCCATTATGAACAAACTCGTAGAGCTAAACGAAATCAATCAAAAAAACTAAACTTAGATAGATACAACTATGGCTAATAGACTCTGCCAATTACTTGGCATACGCTACCCGATTATCTCAGGAGGAATGGTTTGGTGCAGTGGATGGAAGCTAGCCTCTGCCGTAAGCCGTGAAGGAGGCTTGGGACTCATCGGTGCAGGTTCGATGCATCCCGAGACCTTGCGCGAGCACATCCGCAAGTGCAAAGCGGCTACCGACAAGCCTTTCGGCGTCAATGTCCCCATGCTCTACCCCGAGCTAGATAAAATCATCGACATCATCATAGAGGAGCGAGTGCCCATCGTAGTTACCTCGGCTGGTAATCCCAAAACTTACACAGCCAAGCTTAAGGCTGCAGGCTGCAAGGTGCTACACGTAGTGGCGAGTAGCAAATTTGCCTTAAAAAGCCAAGAGGCGGGTGTAGATGCTGTGATCGCCGAGGGCTTCGAAGCTGGCGGACACAATGGGCGTGAGGAGACGACGACGATGTGCCTCATCCCTGCTGTCTCTAGAGCAGTCAGTATCCCTATAGTGGCGGCTGGCGGCATCTCGCAGGGGGATAGCGTAGCAGCAGCACTATCACTAGGGGCCGACGGCGTACAGATTGGCACACGCTTCGCCATGACGACCGAAAGCTCGGCAAGTGAGGAATTTAAGCGTCTATGCCGCCAGACTGGCGAAGGAGGGACAATGCTTTCACTCAAGGCTATTAGCCCAACTAGGCTTCTGAAAAATGATTTCTACCAGCAAGTCGCGAGTGCCGAGGCAGCAGGCGCGAGCGTAGAGGAACTACGAGAGATACAGGGCAAAGGGCGCGCCAAGCGTGGTATCTTCGAGGGGGATCTGACCCAGGGCATGCTAGAAATCGGGCAAAGCGTAGCACTGACGGGGCAAGAGGAAACTGTAGCAGATGTCTTCCGTGAGCTTATCTCCGGATACAAAACTGCAGTTTCTCGTCTTGCGCAGGAGCTATAGCCGACCTTGCGCTGTGTTGCTAAAAACCGCGCAGTAGCATAGTCCATAAGCATTGAGACATGAGATCGCATGGCATAGACCTATTACTTGGGGCTAGCCATGCGATTTCGTCGTATTGGCACAAAGGAATACAATTCGAGAGAAAGCCTAGATTTTAGGTATCTTTGTAGCAGTGAATGCAACCAAACTACGGTTGCACCCAGAATAACTAACCTAAAGGATTAAGATGCAACATACCAAGCGTTCACAAGAGCTATTCGAACGAGCTCAACGAGTGATCCCTGGTGGCGTCAATAGCCCTGTAAGAGCCTTCCGCTCAGTCGGGTTGACACCACTATATATAGAGCGAGGTCTAGGTAGCCATATATGGGATGTAGACGGCAATGAATACATTGACTTCATCAGTTCGTGGGGACCTCTGATTGTAGGGCATTCACACCCCAAAATACAAGCCGCGATTGCTGACGAACTAGAGCGAGGCACGAGCTATGGGGCTTGTAACGAACGTGAGGTGGAGATGGCAGAGCTCATCTGTAGCTTCTTCCCCTCTATCGAGAAGGTGCGCATGGTCAACTCTGGGACAGAGGCGACGATGAGTGCCATTAGACTAGCGAGAGGATTCACTGGACGCAACCGCATCATCAAGTTCGAGGGCTGCTACCACGGCCATGCCGATAGTTTCTTGATACAGGCAGGCTCGGGGCTCGCCACTTTGGGGCAAGCAGGTAGTGCAGGCGTTACGGCTCAGACAGCAGAGAATACCCTAGTGGCTTCCTACAATGATATTGCTAGTGTCGAGCGTCTGCTAGAGCTCTACCCCGACCAAGTCGCAGCCGTAATCCTCGAGCCTATTATGGGCAATATGGGGTTGATACTTCCCGAGTCAGATTTCCTTGCAGAGCTAAGAGCTCTGACCGAGCAGGCTGGTGTCTTGTTGATTTTCGACGAAGTCATTAGTGGCTTCCGTGCAGCCAAGGGGGGAGCACAACAGCTATACCAGATCCGCCCAGACCTCACATGCCTAGGTAAGATTATTGGTGGCGGGCTGCCCGTAGGGGCTTTCGGCGGACGAGCCGATATTATGGACTATCTATCTCCACTAGGTCCTGTATATCAAGCTGGCACGCTCTCGGGCAATCCACTGGCTCTATCGGCTGGTATCGCGATGCTCCAGGAGTTGTCGGCTCTAGACTTCTACGACCAGATGGAGCGCAAAGGTGCATATTTTGAGGAACTCATCAAGCCATTACTTGAGCGATATAGAGACCACATCTCATACAATCGTGTAGGTTCGCTCTCTACACTATTCTTCCTCTCGGGCGGTGTACACAGCAATGCCGACGCCAAGAGTGCCAATACAGAGCAGTATGCTCGCTACTTCCGCAGTATGCTCGGTCAAGGTATCTATCTCCCCCCTTCACAGTTTGAGTGCATGTTCCTCTCTATGGCACATACTGAGGACGATCTAGAGCAAACGGCCAAGGCCATGGCCGTAGCCCTAGAGGAAACACTCCCTGGAGGACACTAAATCAAAGACTCATAACGATGCAATACACTGGATATACATTCTGCGCCACTAACGTTGGCGAGGGGATTGACCTCGAGGTCGTGTACGACCTCCTGGCTGCTTCGCTCGGCGAACTGGGCTTCGATAGCTTCGAGGTCGAGGATGATTGCCTCAAAGCCTATATCCCCACAGAGCTGATTGACGAAAGCAATATCAATTCGGCTCTAGGGGAGCTCCCGTGGGAGGGAATCAGTCTTACCTATGAGACCGAAGCCATTCCCGAGGTCAACTGGAATGAAGAATGGGAGAAGCATTACTTCCAACCCATTGTTCTTGGCGATAATCTCTGCATGATTCGTGCTCCATTTCACCCATCAGATCCATCTATCCGTACTGAGGTCATCATACAACCCAAGATGGCATTTGGCACGGGCAATCATGAGACAACTTCCCTCATCATCGCCTACTTGCTAGAGCACGACATCAAGGGGCTTCGTGTGCTAGATATGGGATGTGGTACTGGTATTCTAGGGATCCTTGCGCTCAAACAAGGCGCTCGTAGCCTAACGGCGATAGATATAGACGAATGGGCCTACCAAAACGTTCTGGAGAATGCCGAGCTCAATGCCGTCCACATCGACGAAGCACTACAAGGTGATGCGACAAGCCTAGAGGGGAGAGGCCCGTACGATTTAGTACTGGCCAACATCACGCGCAACATCCTGATCCAAGACCTACCAGCATACACATCGGCAATGGCTCCAGGGGCAAGGATTGTCCTCAGTGGCTTCTACGAAGAGGATGCTCCGCTACTCATCGACCGAGGACGTGAGCTCGGGCTGAACTTCGTGAGCCAAACTAGCCACAATCGCTGGGCTCTCGTGGAGCTACGCAAAGACTAAGCAATTCAATTCCTAAACAATACAAGACAATGAAAACAATCAAATGGCGCAGTCTACTGATTGCCCTGACCATACTCATAGGCGCACTCCCCGCCTATGCTGGCAAGAAGCTACAGCACAATAAACCAGAGCGCCCTGCCATCGTAATAGGCATGGTAGTGGATCAAATGTGCTGGGACTACCTATATCGCTACAACAGCCGATTCGTAGAGGGCGGATTCAAGCGTCTGCTCAACGAGGGTTTCAACTGCCACAATACGCGCATCAACTACATCCCCTCGGTGACGGCTATCGGCCACGCATCCGTCTACACAGGTAGCGTACCAAGCATCCACGGCATTGCGGGCAATAACTTCTACAGTGCATGCAAATCGCTCTACTGTACGCAAGACGACTCGGTACAGACGGTCGGGGCAGAGCACGGCAAGAGCGGACAGATGTCACCACGCAACATGCTTAGTACAAGTATCACGGACGAGCTCAAGCTGGCGACAAACTTCCGCAGTAGAGTGATTGGTGTCGCCCTCAAAGACCGAGGAGCCATCCTCCCCGCAGGGCATTCGGCCGATGGGGCTTATTGGTTCGACGACCAGAGTGGCAATTTCATCACCAGTACCTACTACATGGATAAACTCCCTCGCTGGGTAGAACGCTTCAACAACCGCAAATTGGCGAAAAAGTACCTACGCGACGGCTGGAAGCCTCTACACAAGAAACGAACCTATACGGAGAGCATAGAGGACGAGAACGACTTCGAGCAGCCTTGGAAGGAAATAGCCACGGCTACCCTACCTCTAGACACACGTAAGCTAGAGAAGGAGCTCGGACTAGGCGTCATCCGCACGACCCCAATGGGTAATACGCTAACCCTCGACATGGCTAAAGCCGCAATCGAAGGCGAAGAGCTCGGCATGCCACGAGAGAATGGAGACACCGACTTCCTGACCATTAGCCTCTCATCGACCGACTATATCGGGCATCGCTATGCGACCTATTCTATGGAAATTGAGGATACCTACCTACGCCTAGATCAGGAGCTCAAGGAGTTTTTCGACTACCTCGATGGGCGCTATGGCAAAGATGGCTACCTATTCTTCCTCACGGCAGACCACGCCGCAGCACACAATCTGACCTTCCTCGAGAGCAAAAAGCTCCCCGGCAGAGCTTGGAGATCGGACATTGCTCGCCAAAAGGTGCGCGAAATCTGTGATGCTCAGCTAGGAGCTGATAGCAAGGTATTCATCGACATCTCCAACTATCAAGTATTCCTCGACGAAGCCAAAATTGATGAGCTAGGAGCCAATCGCCAGAAGCTCTACGATGCAATCCGCCGAGAGCTAGCCAATATGCCTGGGGTTGCCTATGCTGTGCAGGCAGATCGTGCAGGAGCAGCCTCTCTCCCCGAGGATATTCGCACGCGCATTGTCAATGGCTATAACCACAGCCGCAGCGGTTCGATCTTCGTTGTGCTACATCCGGGCTGGTATGGCCATGGTAGCGACAAGAGAGCACAGGGTACCTCTCATGCTGTTTGGTCGCCATACGATACGCACATCCCACTCATCTTTATGGGGCATGGCGTAGAGTCTGGACATCTGTATCGCGAGGTACACATCACCGACATAGCCGCTACCCTAGCCTTTATGCTCAAGACCCAGCTCCCCAGTGGCTGTATCGGTCGACCCATCACCGAAATACTAGACCGCGACTAGGGTAGATGCATCAGCAAACCTTCTCTAGAGGCGTTAGCGATTCGCTCCGAGGTGTAATGCAGGTGGGCATTATGTTCTCCCATCTGTCCTACACCTCGGCCGAACCTGCCCTCCTATTTGATCTTGCCAATAAGTTCGGGACAAGCATCATAGCCCTATACTTCTTCATATCGGGCTATGGGCTGATGCAGTCTGTGCGATCTGTGCGTGGTGTTGGTCATCTAGGCAAACGTCTCTGGGGGATATTTAAGCCAATGCTCTTCATTACCTTGATGTTTGGTCTCTACCAAGTATTCTATGGTAGTGGGTATAATGATCAATGGCTATCTCAGCTCATTTGGCAGGGAAGGACGCCTCTACCCAACTCGTGGTTTGTCTTCGTCCTGATGTGGCTATACATCAGTTTTTGGCTCGCCTTTCGCTATCTACAGAAGCGTCGTGGTCTCGCCCTCCTTACCCTATTGCTCCTCTCCATCGTAGGTATGGTATGGTGTCAAGTGCAGGGATACGAGCGTGCTTGGTGGGTAACGACGCTTGCTTTCTTCTCGGGGAGCGTGTATGCCGAGTACGAAGCTAAGATCTATGGCTACGCGAATCGCTGGTGGGCTATAGGATTAAGTTCTCTCTTCGTCGGCCTACTTGTGCTTGCAGATGTTGCATACTTCCTCCCACTCGCCTTTGTGGTTATACCCATCGTGGCGATCGTCTTGATGAACCGCCTCGGATATACTGCTTGGGTAGACAGAGCCAAGAGCAGGGAGGATGCGCCGAAGCACCCTATTGGGGCTAAAATAGACAAAGGCATCAGACAGCTACTGGCCTATTTGGCACGCATTTCATACGAGCTGTATCTCGTGCACGGCGTCTTGATCATTGTCTTCAGAGGAGAGCTAATCTACATCTGTAGCGACTACGGCTATGCTTTGGCCGTCATCGTGGGGTCTATACTTGCGGCAGATTTGCTACACAGTTTGTTTCACCTCAAACTCCATCACCCCAAGGCCTAATGCTACGAATACTTGTCATTGACTGCCACGATTCCTTTGTCTACAATCTCGTTCAGCTCCTACGCGAGCAGGAGCTGGCCGAGTTTGACATCTGCTCGGTGGATGCTGTACCACTAGATAGGCTAAACCTCTATGATGCCCTACTGCTATCCCCCGGCCCTGGCACTCCAGACGAATTGCCACTCCTAATGCAGGCCATTGCTCAATGCGAGCGTACGCATGCGATACTCGGGATCTGCCTTGGGCATCAGGCGCTCACGCTACACTTCTCTGGGGAGCTCCGACAGATTGCACATCCTAGACATGGGCATCGCAGCCAGCTACAGCACACGAGCGATCCGATCTTCCGTGGTCTGGAGCAAGGCACTGCAGTCGGCAGGTATCATAGCTGGGTTGCCTCGGAGGGAGCGCTTCCTCGTGAGCTTGAGGTAATCGCAACCTGCACAGAGGAGCAGACTGAGATCATGGCGATTAGACACAAGTCTCTACCTATCTATGGCCTGCAGTTCCACCCAGAGAGTATGATGACCGAAGACGGCTGGCGCTACATCCACAACTTCCTCACCATCGCTGAGGCTCATCAGCACAAACGACACTAGCGTATGTATTTCAGAGATATTATTGGGCAGACCACAGCCAAAGACGAATTGCGTCGGAGCTTCCTCTCTGGCGTCGTGCCACATGCTAGACTCTTCGTGGGCGAAGACGGCAGTGGCGCACTGGCTCTGGCGTATGCCTACGCGCGCTACATCAACTGCTTGGCTCCCGAGGCGGAGGATGCCTGCGGGGTGTGCCCGTCGTGTCAGAAATTTGACCAATACGCTGGGCAAGATCTACACTTCCTCTTCCCAATCACCAACGTCGGCTCGCGTAATCTCTGCGACGACGAGCTACCACGCTGGCGCGAGTTCCTCGCCTCATCTCCCTACACAACCTATGCGGATTGGCTACGCCTAGAGGATGCCGAGGGCAAGCGTCTAGGGATATTTACCCGAGAGGGCGAGGTGCTCCAAGAGAAGCTCTCCTATCAAGTTACGGACGCGCGCTACCGCGTCTTACTCATCTGGCTACCAGAGAAGATGCACGAGGCACTGGGCAATAAACTGCTCAAGCTAACAGAAGAGCCGCCCGAGCATACGATTATCCTGATGGTCACGATGAACGAACGCGAAGTACTGGGGACGCTACGCAGCCGTATGCAGGCGCTACATCTAAGGCCTCTAAGCGAAGGCGAGATAGTCTCTGGGCTAGCCAAGGTAGCCAATCCACCCGCGGGGGCGGATAGCTCACTCTCTGCGCACCTAGCCTCGGGGAACTATCGCAAGGCACTAGACCACTATCTAGGCAAAGCCGACTCCACCGATAGACTCACGACACTATACGGACGCATCCTGCGCGCGACCGTCAATGCTCGTCCGCTCGAGATGAAAGCCCTAGCGGACGAACTGGCTGGGCTCAGCCGAGAGGAACAAATGGAGCTACTTACCTACGTGGGTCAGATGTTTAGAGAGAGCTATCTGTATGGCCTACAAATGCCCGAAATCAACTACGTTAATCCGACAGAGCAGAGGATCGTCGACTACCTGCGCACCTGCATCAACGGCCGAAACATCCGCACGCTACACGAGGAGCTAGACTTGGCGATGCGCCATATCGCCCAAAACGTCAATAGCCGCATGGTCTTCTACGACATGATTCTAAGGCTAACGGCTGCCCTCGCCCCCCATTACAGACAAATCGGTCTAAGGTAACTGTTACCCTAGACCGATTTGTTTTCTACTGCTTAACGAAAGCTACTAAGCGATCGTCTCCTCCTGACCAACGAGCTGCATGCGCTTCTGATACCGCGCACACTGACCACACAGATCATACCCAAGTAGAGAGCCAAGGATGAAATCTTGCTCTGCATTCAGCTCGTGCAGATATTTATCTTGTAGGAAGTAGCTGATCATATCGACGCACTCCTTGCGCCCAAAAAAGAGGTTAACCTTGGTCTGCTTAGGCGTTGGCTGAGTGAAGTAGGCGATCTCACGAGCCTCGAGCTTGCGCTGTATCAGAGGCAGTTCCTCCAGCTCGAGCGTACAGAGCACCATACAGCGAATACCTTTTTCGTACTCATAGATGTGATGGATGGCGATGCGCTGCATCGTCGTTTCGCTGGATGGCAAGCTAACCGGATATTCGGTCATCCCTCTAGTCAAATAGTCTGTCGTCATATCAATGCTCCCTTGGCTATGAATTAATTTGATAGGAGCAAAGTTATGGGATAAGCCAATATCCAACTATACCTACTAATAGTGAATTATATGCGTTTCGGGGCGGATTACTACCCCCAAAGTAGGCGATATCGTCAAGAGCCTGTCTAGCCCTTACGCTCAATGCGCCTAATTTCTAGACGGCAGGCCTCAGCCTCATCCTCCCGCTCTAGGCGATCGTAGACCTCTGCCAGTAGCTCTAGCACGGGAATATCCTTGGGCTCTAGGCTGTGGGCGCGTAGCAGTGGCTGTAGCGCCTCCTCGTGCAGGCCATAGCCGACGAGCAGCTCGCCCTGCACCAACAGCACCTCCATATCCAGAGGGGCCAAGGCTACAGCCTCCGCTAGGGTAGCAAGCGTAGCCTCTCGATCTCGCTTCTCGTGTAGAGCTCTTGCTCGGCCTACCAAAGCCGACACATTAAGTTCGTCGAAGCGTAACGCCTTGTCATAGCAGCGCAGAGCAGCCTCGGGGTCGTGAGCCTCGAGTAGACACTCGTCGCCCATCGTCTTGTGCTCCAAGGAGAGGGCTCTGAGGAGCTGTTTCTTCCCCTCCAGCTCTACCCTTAGCTCGTGTAGCTGCTTTTGTTGCTGGGCTACGACCTGTAGCTTCTGTGCCATCAGGCGCAGATAGGCGGGGTTATCCAGTTCGTTTTTCGCCTCTATGGCATACCTCAGATGCTCTATCGCCGAGGTATATCGCCCTCTACTCCACGCCTTGCAGGCCTCCACATAGCCCTGCAGAGCCTTAGCTCGCTCTAGGGACGAGGCGATCGCCTCGGGGTTATTCGCCTGTGTGTAGAAGCGTTGCACCTCGTGGCGAACGATGATGTCCCGCATATTCATCGGCGTGCGCAGCACCATCCCCTCTAGACTGCGACAGCGACTCAGCGCCACGTAGGCTTGTCCGCCAGCGAAGACACGCTCGCCAAAGTCGACAATCACACGGTCGAAAGTTAGCCCTTGGCTCTTGTGAATCGTAATTGCCCAAGCCAAACGCAGGGGGAACTGGATAAACTGCCCGAGCGTCTCTGTGCGGATGCGTCGCTCCTTTTCGTCGTAGGTATAGCGTTTATTCTCCCAAATATAGGGATCTACGGTGTGTACGGCTCCATGCTCTAGGCGAACGTAAATCTTCCGCTCCTCGACATCTATCGAGTCGATCATCCCGATCGTGCCATTCGCCCAGCGTTTCTCTCGGTCGTTGGCTAGAAACATGACCTGTGCCCCCTCTTTGAGGGTCAGCTCACGCTCTGTGGGGAGCGTACTATCGGGGAAGTCTCCATCGACGACGCCCTCGAAAGTGAAGGCTGATGTGGAGAGCTGCTCCAGTCGCTTTTCGTTGATGTAGGTTACTTGGCTACGTCGAGTGCCGAGGGTAACGATGAGCTCACCCTCGGGTGGCACATAGTCGGGATTGACTCTAGAGTTGATGCTCCAGACATCTTGGTGCGTCACGACGCCACTGCGCACGCGGTCTAGGATGCCCACAAAGTGTGCATCGGCTTGGCGATAGACTTTCTGTAGCTCTATGGTGACAAGCTCGTGTGCTCGGAATACCTGTGCGCCGAAAAAGAAGTGCGACTTGTAGTACCTATCGAGGATGCTCTTTTCGTCGGCTTTGACCACTGGCTCTAGCTGGAAGAGGTCGCCCACAAAAAGCATCTGCACTCCACCGAAAGCCATACTGCTACGCCCCGTGTAGACGCGTAGGAGCTTATCAATGGCGTCAATGATGTCGGCACGCACCATCGAGATCTCGTCGATGATGATTAGGTCAAGGCTACGCAACAGGGCTTTGTGCTCCTTCGTATAGCGAAAGGCTTCGTAGACCTGATTTTTGGCGGTGCTCAGATCAGGGTCGTCTGGGAGTAGAGGACGCAAGGGGAGCTTAAAGAAGGAGTGAATGGTCTGCCCTCCTACATTGAGTGCTGCAATGCCCGTTGAGGCAAGTATCACATGTCGCTTGTGCGTATGCCGAGCGATGTAGCGTAGGAGCGTGGACTTACCCGTCCCTGCCTTACCCGTGAGGAAAAGACTCTGATTCGTCTTATCCAACAGATCTAGCAGAGCTGCCTGCTCTACATTGCTACTATCTAGCAATACGTCCTCTCCACTCATCGAGCTATCGGCCTAATACCTTATTTTGAGCCACGACGGCCACATACTCCTTGAGGTAATTGGGCGTCCAGTAGGCCAGATCGGCAAATTCGCCTCGCTCGTATGCCTCTAGAGCGAGCTGATGCATATAGCGCGCCTCGGGAATGAAATCCTCTGCCACTACATAGTCCACTCCCTCCCAAAGGCCACTGCATTTGCCAGCTCCCGAACCGAAGAAGTGATAGCGGTGCGAGCGCATCTCGTCGTCTAGAAGCGCATCGGCAGAGAGCACATAGGGTCTATCTTCGCTCAGGCGTCCCCCCTTAGCATCGAAAGTCGCTGTATAGACCTCCATACGCCTAGCATCAATCATCGGGCATAGACGCACGGCATCGGTCGGGTGAGGCATATTGGCCAGATAGCCCTGCGCCATCATCTCTAGCGTAGAGATCGCAATCAGTGGAATGCCGTAGCCCTGGCACAGCCCCTTGGCTAGCGAAGAGCCTATGCGTAGCCCCGTATAGCTACCCGGGCCAGCACTGACCACGACGGCATCGGGGCTAAGGCCTCGCTCCTCTAGCTGGCGAATCAGCTGTTCGGCGATCGGGGCAGCTACGGCAGCGTGCTCACCTCGGCGATCCTGCTCCGTGTGGCAGGCGATTAGCTCCTCGCCGTGGGCAATGGCTAAGCTACATACAGGCGTAGCGGTATCTATCATTAGGAGAACGGGATGCTCCTTCTTCTGTATCATATATCTATTCGTAACTTATTTACACTCGGGTGCTGTACCCCTTAGGCATATCGCAGGCGGACTGGTGATGTCCTCGGAGCCTCAACCCCATAAGCACAAAAGTAAAGCCATGTACCATAATAAACAAACAGCCCTCTAGAGACAAACGAAAATACCGCTACAAGCCACACACCTCATCAAGCAAACAAGCGCTCTAGGCAAACTCTCTCAATCGGCAAAGAGCAAACTCGAAATACCCCCTTACCAAAGTTTAGAGCTAACCTATCTCTATTTAGAGCAAAGCTTGCTCTAAAGAATCGGTAAGCGCAAAACTCACTTGTCAATTAGGAGACCGCAACATTTCAGCCCGAACTTCTCCTACTTTATTGGGGCTAAAGTAAAAATACATATCAGAAATACATTTTCTAAACAGCTCAGATATAACAAATTTGCTATTAGAAAAACAACTACATTTGCAACAATTAGATTTCAAATTGACAGCACATAAACTTGATATTATAGCGTATGACATTACCACAATTAAAAAGCAAAGTCAAAGAATTGCTTAAAAACAAAGAGTTTCAGTGGAGTATTGCTCTAGCAATCTTGTTGCCAATGGTTTGGACAGGGATTGCTCCAGAATGGTACTCGTGGTATAAAGAGGATGAGAGCTTTACATGGATAAAATGGCTTTACAACATACTTGATGGGAGATGCTTAATTAACATCCCAATATGCATCATGCTAGGATATTTTTGGGCTCTTCTATGTAATAGGATTTACAAGGATAACAATATTCGCCCATTCAGATTTGCTCTGGCAATAGTAGGACTATTTTTTCTATGCTGGGACAATCACTTTAGTTATGCTCGAATAATCTGGATACTCGATTATCGTATGTTTTTCAT
>JAUMYV010000011.1:14675-40485 GCA_030528445.1 Porphyromonadaceae bacterium
CTCCTTAATATGCATGCTACTTCAGTATGATAATCTCAAAAAACAAAAATCAAAAAATCACGAGAGGGGTGAAAACGTTACAGGTTTTTCAAATGACAATATTGATAATAACGGAATCTCTGGAAACCTAAAAAACTATGCATCACTACTCGTAGACAAACTGATTGCAACCGATATTCAAAAACATTCATACGCTCTTGGTATAGTTGGAGAATGGGGTGTCGGAAAAACAACATTCCTTGAAGAATTAAAAACTCATGCGAGAAATAAAGCGGAAATAGTCAATTTCAACCCTTGGATGTGTCGGACTCCAGAGCAAGTCATTCTAGATTTCTTTGCATCATTGAAATATCAATTATCTCCCAAGTATAGTAGCTTGTCTAAATCTATCAAGGAATATGCAAAATCAGTGAGCAGTCTAACATTTACGCCGTATTCAATATTTACCCTAAATGCAATATTACCAAGTAAGGAGGAGAGTCTATATGTCAAAAAAAGAAATTTGTCAGAAAAGCTCCTGAAGCTACCCAAACCTGTAATGGTTTTTATTGATGATCTGGATCGTCTTGAAAGAGAAGAGATTTTCGAAGTGTTAAGGTTGATCAGAAACACCGCAGATTTAAGCAATATAATATACGTAGTAGCATACGACAAAGATTACGTCACATCTGTCCTAGAGGAGAAAAATATTAAAGACGCGTCATCCTATTTAGAGAAAATATTCCCCGTAGAAATCTTTTTACCGAAGGTCGAAGACTATTTGATTTGGGAAGTGCTCGGATCAGATATTAGCCAACATAGTGACCGAGATTTCCAGAATTCATTGTTTAAATACATTAACAAGAACGATGATCGTGCTTTAATCTTGAAAATACTGAATAGCTATCGTCGCGCCAAAAGATTTTCTCGTCTTTATATGTTGAACATTAGCTACATGAAAAAACAGCTACTAGGCGAGATTAAGTTGATTGATCTATTCTGGCTAACACTCTTACAGGTATATGATAAACGGACATACGATAGCCTTGCTCAAGACCCTAGTCGTTTACTATATCCTGGTGGTTTATCATATAATAAAAGCGAAAGATACTTTATCCGGGATGGTATCATAACAAATGGAACAAAGAAAGCAGAAATATATACGGGAGAAAGATTCTGGAAAGAGGAAAGTCCACAAATCCTTCGTAGAATGTTTGATTCCAACATTAGCACAATAAAACAAAGCATTTGTTACCTAGAGAATTACGAGAAATACTTCTCTCTAAGTATATCAAAATTCAAATTGTCAATTGGAGAGATGAAACTATTGCTTTCAGAAAAAGCTAACCCAAAGGAGTTGGTGAAAGATTGGGTGGATAGTGGCAAATACTTCTCCTCCATTATCTATCAGATGGAACAAGTTGATGTAAACCAACTCAAAGAACACGAATTACAGAATTTCTTACATGGTGTATTGTACTATGAGATGAATATTACTCAGCAGAGATACAACGGCTGGAGAGCAATTAAGAATGTATTCTTAGCTACCACATATCGCGACAAGACGTATGAGCATACAGCCAAAGAGGCAGTCCTATCTTGGATAGATGATCAATTAACAAACTGGGATGAAAAGGAACTGATCAGCTTCGGTAGAGTTCTAAGTAGAATGTATGTAGCCAAAGAATATGATGAGTTTCGTAAAGAGATACAGGTCTCACCACTGGTAATTAGCAATGAAGATGTAGAATCCTCTCTGAAGAAGTTAATGGCTAAATATTTGGAAATACACCCTGAACTTACCGCCCTTGATGTGCTGAACGAAAAGAGCAGTTTAGGCTCTTTATTTAAGAGCTGTGTTGTAATCGAAGCAGATCCTATTGACTACGAATTCACTATTTATAAGCAAGTTATATTTGACCCTATAGTTGAGTACTTCTCAAAAAAAGAAGCAAAGCCAACTTTTACGGAATTTGATAGATCCTATAACGGAATGTTTAGACATACGCTCCCTAACTTTGATAATCCTATAGAAGAGGAAGATGCGAGGTGTGCGATGGAGGAAAGATATCATTATGAAATCAGTTCATACTTCGGAAATTCTAAAAGTTGCAGGAGCAAGTTTAAAGAATTCCGCCTTAAGTGCTTTGTAGAAAATTAAATCTAAGTATAAGGCACGAATCAATGAACATCTGTGCTTAATAGATTTGAAAAAGAAGATCTATATAAAACGACTTCCCCCACCAGAGAGCTTTTGACATCTTCTGGTGGGGGAAGTCGTTTTGAATTAGCTTTGCTTCGGCTGAGCTAGAATCTAAAACCTACGGTTAGGTAGAAGTTCATATCCTTAGCTCCAAGGCTATTGAGGATCTTTTTAGTTCCGTCGAAGTTCTTCACCGTAACATTCGCTTTGTCTACATCTACGGACAGACGATCCTTGATGCCGACATCTACCCCTGCTCTCACATAGAGCAGAGCAAACTCTACAGTCGCAGAACCGCCTACCCCATAGTCGAACTGGCTCACCGAGAACGAGTCGATCGTGCGCTTGGTAAAGTCCGAGATGCTTGTCGTCTTAGACCCTAGCTTAATTTCTTCCTTGAGCATATAGGACAGATAAGGGCCACCCTCAATAGAGACCCCAACGGCTCTAAATGGCTTAATTCTAAACCCTAGAGTTAGGGGAATAGATATAGCCTGTGAGGTGAGTGCGACCTTACCTCCGCCCGACTGCAAGTGGTCTTGTAGCTCCTTGTCTACCTTCCCCATCCATTCTTGGAATTCGCCGTAGCGTTCGTCCGAGAGGATATTTCTGAGGTTTACATCTGCACCACCTCCCTTGATGACAACCCCAGGAGCTAAGTAGAAGATAGATCCCAGCTTCATTTCAAGGGCAACACCAGCACGATAGTTCATCTTCAATTTACCTTCGTAGTTTGGCTGAGAAAATGTGCTGATATTCATATTGGACAGTGACGCACCACCTTCGATGCGGAATGCTGTTTTCTGAGCCGTAGCAGGGAGTGCAGCCAACACTAGCCCTAGGCTCAACAATAATTTCTTCATCATAGCTGATTCGATTGTTTAAGTTAATACAATGTTAATACCTATATGCTACAAATATACACAAAATATGCCTTTGGGAACCTATGACACTCATTGCCTACCAATACCAGGAGAATAAGCTCCCGCTAGGCTTAGAGCACATCGCCAATAACCTATGGACACCTTTTGCAAAAGATCTCGATTAAGGTCATGAAACATTACACAGAACTCACATAGAGAACCGACAACTACAGCTCGAGCGGTGGCTCTTTGGGGCTTTTTAAGTAAGTTTGTCGTTCGTAATTAATAGAAAAAGCAAACTTAATGGGTGGCAAATCGCTAGCCGAGGAGCTAGAGCAAATCATACGAAACAAGGCGGGACTATTCGCCTACTGTAGCCCAGGGACCTATATCCCTAGGCTCTTTCTATTTGCCCCCGATGAGATCCAAACCTGCTCCTCGTGGGCATCTATCCCCCATGATCGAGGGTTCCTCATCGCCCCCTTTGCTCTATCCACCTCTACGCCCATTATCTTTCTGCCCCTTGAGGACAAGGACGATTTAGCCGAAGACTACGCTTGGCCTAGGGTCTGCGAAGCTATCGAGAGCCGACCACTATCCTCCGAGCCAACAGAGGGCTACTGCAGGGCTTTCGATGCCTTCTCTGGGGCATTGGCTTCGGGCGACTTCGAGAAGCTAGTGCTTGCTCGCCAAAAGAGGTCTATAGAAGAGGGAGCAATCGATCCCATAGCCACCTTCATCTCAGCCATTCGGCTCTACCCCGATGCCTATACCTATATGCTATACACCCCTACGACGGGGCTATGGCTAGGCAGTACCCCCGAGCTACTGATCTCTGGAGAGCGCAATAGCTGGCAGACTATGGCACTGGCTGGCACACTGCCAGCCAGTGCCATTGACGGGGACGAAGGCTGGAGCGGCAAAAACATTCGCGAGCAAGCCCTCGTTACCTCTTACGTCTGCGACAGACTATCTTCTCTAGGCATCTACGCCCATCGGGGCAGGCCCTACACCATCGGGGCAGGACAGCTCGTACATCTACGTACAGACATTAGTTTCTCGACGGAAGGCCATAGCTCCATCGGGGAGCTCGTCGAGTGCCTGCACCCCACACCTGCCGTATGTGGCTTACCCAAGGAGGAGGCGATGCAGTTCATCCTCGACCACGAACCAGAGGGGAGAAGCTACTACTCGGGCTGTCTTGGGATTATAGACCCCGAGGGGACTACGGCGCTCTACGTCAATCTAAGGTGCTTACGCATCGAGGACGGTGTGGCTAGACTATACGCAGGTGGCGGTCTACTACCTAGCTCGACACTACAAGACGAGTGGCTGGAGACTGAGCGCAAGATGCAGACTATGGGGGCGGCACTCAGACAACAGATATAGCCCATGTACCCAGACAAACCCAATATACTACAGCTAGTAGCCCTGCTCAAGGTACACGGCATACGCCAAGCAGTGCTGTGCCCCGGCAGTCGCAACGCTGCCATTGTGCATAGCCTTGCAGTAGATGCAGACTTTGTGTGCCATCAGATTACGGACGAGCGTAGCGCAGGCTTCTATGCCATAGGCTTAGCCCTCTCTACGCAGAGCCCTGTGGCGGTGTGCTGTACCTCGGGGAGCGCCGTGGTCAATCTATTCCCTGCCGTTACCGAGGCCTACTATCAGGGCGTCCCGATTATCTTCATTACCGCGGATAGACCCGAGGCATGGATCGGACAGATGGACGGACAAACGATGCCGCAGCGTTCGATCTTTGGCTCACTCGTGCGCTCTAGCGTTTATCTGCCAGAGGGCAAAGACGAGGAGGAGCTCTGGTACATCAATAGGCTCATCAACGAGGCGTTACTCGCGGCTCATCATGGAGAGGGAGGTCCAGTACACATCAACGTTCCTCTCTCCGAGCCACTATTCAACTTCACGGCGGAGCAATTACCCGAGGTGCGTACCATCCGCCGTCTATCTCTATCCGACCTATCCAAGACAACTGGAGCCTACGACCGTCTCGAGCCTATCAAGCAGATAGACACCGAGGCTCGGCGCATTATGGTGCTCGTGGGGCAACTTCCGCCCGCGCAGAGACAGACGCTAGAGACCATAGAGGCTCTACTGCCCAATGCAGTACTACTCAAAGAACATTTGTCGGGGCAAATCGAAGCGTCCGGAGGGTGGATTGACAACTTCGACGCTCTGCTCGCCTCCCTCGAGGACGAAGAGGCTGACAAGTACAGCCCAGACCTACTCATCACCCTAGGCGGACATATTGTATCCAAGCGAATCAAGCAATTCATCCGCTCGCACAAGCCTCAAGCGCATTGGCATCTATCTCCCTCTGGCGAGGTCGTGGATCTATTTGGTTCGCTGACTTTAGCCATCGAGGGCACAGTCGACCACTGGGGCGATCATCTATTCAGCCAAGTAAACCTTTGGGGGGACAGCACCTACCGCGAGCTCTGGCGAGAGCGCTCCATCGGGCTACCTTTGCCCCACTTCACCTATTCGGCGATGCTCGCCGTTGGCTCACTGCTCTCACTGATGCCTAGCGGTAGCGCCCTACATCTGGCCAATAGCTCGGCGGTGCGTCATGCACAGCTCTACCCTCTCCCACCAGGGACGCAGGTTCTATGCAATAGAGGCATCAATGGGATTGAGGGTTCGCTCTCGTCCGCACTGGGCTATGCCTGCCAGTCCGAGCGCATCAACTTCATCATCATCGGAGACTTGAGCTTCTTCTACGATATGAATGTGCTCTGGTCGGGTAAGGTCGGGACGAACGTGCGCATCCTCCTGCTCAACAACTCTGGCGGAGGCATCTTCAGAGGTCTACGCGGTATGCCACACGATGAGCCAAGCTTCGGGAGCATTATGGGCGCTCACGGACGGTCGGCTAAGGCTTGGGCGGAGGATTGCGGATTGGTCTACCGTGCGGTACACTCTACCGAAGAGCTAGAGCAAGCCCTACCAGCACTCTGCTCCAAGGAGGCATCGAACCCTATAGTCGTGGAGGTATTTACCTCTATGAATGAGGATACCGAACTGCTACAAGCATATTATCAACAACTATAAAAGCATAATGATTATGGCCAAACGAGAATGGACTACAATCCGTAAGTACGAAGAGATCCTCTTCGACTTCTACGGCGGTATCGCACGTATCACGATCAATCGTGAGCGTTATCGCAACGCATTTACCCCAACGACCACAGCGGAGATGAGCGATGCCCTGCGCATCTGTCGCGAAGAAGCGGACATCAGCGTGGTGGTCATCACAGGAGCAGGAGATGTGGCTTTCTGTGCAGGTGGCGACCAGAACGTCAAAGGCAAGGGCGGCTACATCGACAAGAACGGTGTGCCACGACTGAGCGTCCTAGATGTACAGAAGCAGATCCGTAGCATCCCCAAGCCCGTCATCGCGGCGGTCAATGGCTTCGCTATCGGTGGCGGACACGTCCTGCACGTGGTCTGCGATCTCACCATCGCCTCCAAGAATGCACGCTTCGGACAGACGGGGCCACGTGTGGGTAGCTTCGACGCTGGCTTCGGATCATCTTACTTGGCTCGTGTGGTAGGGCAGAAGAAAGCACGCGAAATCTGGTTCCTCTGTCGCCAATACGATGCTCAGGAGGCTCTAGACATGGGGCTAGTCAACAAGGTAGTCGCATTAGAAGACCTAGAGAACGAATACGTACAGTGGGCAGAGGAGATGATGATGCTCAGCCCTCTGGCGCTACGTATGATTAAGGCTGGTCTCAATGCCGAGCTAGACGGCCAAGCTGGTATTCAGGAGCTAGCAGGCGATGCTACGATGCTCTACTACCTCACAGACGAGGCTCAGGAGGGCAAGCACGCATTCCTAGAGAAGCGCAAGCCAGACTTCAAGAAGTTCCCCAAACTGCCTTAGTCCGAACTAAACCCTTATCGAGACCTTAGAGTTGGCATCCCGATAAACTACGCAGATTGTGTTTCTCCTAATGCCATTTTTCTAAAGGGAAAAGCATCGTATCGCACCCTATAGTAGGTGCGAATGCACCCAATAATAGGTGCTTTTGCACCTATTATTGGGTGCATCGAGAAGGCTTTAACCTTTCGACAAATCTAGAATCAAAGCAAATAGAAGGGGCTGTGGATAAATTAGTTTTGCCACAGCCCCTTGATATATGTATGTATCTTGAGATTACTTTCTGATGAACGTTCGGCTATCGCCTTGAGCTTGTGGAAGAATCAGCATATCGGCGATATTGATGTGGTCGGGCGCGCCAATCATGAAGCAGAGACAATCGGCAATATCCTCGCCAGTGAGGGGCTGGTAGCCATCATAGACCCTGTCAGCTCGCTCACGATCTCCGTGGAAGCGCACTAGAGAGAACTCTGTATTGACCGCTCCTGGAGCTACCTGCGAGACTTTAATCCCCTGCCCTACGAGGTCTATGCGCATGCCTCGAGTTAGGGCATCTACTGCGTGCTTGGTCGCGCAGTAGACATTCCCATTGGGATAAACTTCTTTACCTGCAATAGAGCTCACGTTGATGATATGCCCACATTGATGCTTGAGCATATAGGGGATGATAGCCTTGGAGACATAGATTAGCCCCTTGAGATTGGTGTCGATCATCGCTTCAATATCCGAGAAATCGGCCGTGTCGAAGCCCTCTAGACCTGCAGCAAGGCCAGCGTTGTTGAGCAAGACATCCACACGCTCTACACCCTCGGGGAGCTTGGCAAAAGCAGCATCGACAGCAGCTTTGTCGCGCACATCAAGCGCTATCGTGTAGACCGAAGTGCCTAGCTGCTCAAGTTCCTTGGCTAGAGCCTCCAGCCTCTCCTTGCGCCTGGCTACTAGAATCAGTTGACCACAGCCTTGATGAGCTAGCTTACGGGCAGTCGCTTCGCCGATACCAGAGGTGGCACCAGTGATCAGTATACAGATGTTTTTGAGATCTTTCATTTCGGTAATGTGTTTATGTTAATCGCTACGATAAGACTACATCAGAGGTGTATGACCTGATCACAGGCTTCGGCCACGGCTTGGTGATGCGTGATGAATAGGATAATTCGTCCGCCAAGATTCTGACGCAGATTTTGTAGAAATGCTCGCTCGGTCGCGCCGTCTAGAGCGCTAGTGGCTTCGTCCAATAATAGGATACGCCCCGGGCGCAGGAGCGAACGTGCAATAGCAATGCGCTGCGCCTGCCCCTCCGATAGCCCCCCTCCGCGCTCACCAAGTACAGTATCTAGACCGTGAGGGAGGTCAAAGACGAAATCAGCCGAGGCAATCGACAGCACTTCTCTCAAGCGCCGATCATCCGCTGTAGCATCGCCAACCAAGAGATTGTCACGTATCGTACCACTAAAAAGAGAATTCCCCTGAGGCACATAGATGAAGTTGGAGCGCGTGGCTTCGCTAATGGATAGCGTTCGTTGCTCCGAAATCAGCTCTAGGTCTCCATCTATAGGATGCACGAGCCCCAGCAGCAGGCGAAGCAGAGTGGTCTTACCAGCCCCAGTAGGTCCCATGACAGCGACCATAGAGCCAGCATCTACCGACATATCAAAGTTTCGAAAGATCCAAGGACTATCTTCCTCGTAACGGAAGCTCACCTTGGAAGCTCTCAGATGAAGGACATCAGTAAGTAGCGTACGCTTATCTCGCTTCTCAACCTTAAATTCAAGAAGGTTAACCAAGCGGTCGATCCCTGCCTTGGAAGCGATAATGGTAGGGAGAGAACCCATTAGGTCAATCATCGGACGCTGAATGCGGTTGACCAACTGTAAGAAAATAGTCATCATCCCGAAGGTAATTGTCCCACGCTTCAGCCCATAAGCACTCCACAGGAAGGCAACAATATAGCCACCGCTAAAGGCTGCGCTAACCATTAGATTGGCATAAATAGTCAAACCTATACGCTGACGGACGTTGCGATAGAGCGTACCTTGGTTGAGGCGTAGATGATTGATCTCGGCTTCTTGTCGCTCGAAGGTTCGAATAACAGTTTGATTGCCTAGAGCCTCCTGCATCTGCGAGTTGATTCGGCTCTCCGTCTGCTTAATTCGATTGCTAAAGTCCAGCATTCGGCGGTAGAAAACCTTACTGAAGAGCAAAACAAGAGGCATCCCTACTCCGAGGATAATGGCCAAGATGGGACTAAGCACGTAGAGCATCACCAAAGAAGCAGCGAGCTGTACCCCACTGAGCAGAAAGCTCGGCAATGTAGTCGTCAAGAGCATCACCAGATCGTCCGTATCCTTGATGATACGTGTGAGTATATCCCCGCTGTGCATCTGCCCGAGACTCTGCCAGCGAGCATAAAGTAAGTGAGAGAATACTTTTAGGCGAATGGTATTACCCATGAGGGTCGAGGTACGGCCTGTGAGCCAAATATTGCACAGGCGCAGCAGAGCTTGTATGGCAAGAGTTAGAATCAGCCAAATAGAGTATTGCATCCAGCTGCCTTGCATATCTCCCGTGGCAATGTCAATGACACACTTGCCCAGCCAAACGAAGAGCAACGAAACTGCGATGTAGGCAAAGCCCACTAGAATCATCAACAGTAGCGACCACTTGTAGCCACGCACGAGATAGCGGACAAACTCAAGCATAATTGATGATCTTTATTTAGGTCTCTTGGCAAATAGTAATTTGATGCGGTTGCTGATAGCCACTAGCGGAGTCCTACGGATATGCTCTGGGGCAACCGCACCGATACGCAGGCTACGGGCGAAGGTTTTGCGAAACATAAACCAACGCCTAAACCAAATGTTGGCAAACTTCTTGCCTGCAAAAGCCTCCATCCCAAAGTTCCCCCCTCGGAAGATATCTTGAATAATGAGGTCGGACAGATGAATGCTATCTTCATCTTGAGGCAAGTCGAAGGGGAATATCTCGGGGCGTACACCAAGGTAACGCACCGCCATCAGAGCGAAGAGCCTCATGGGGCGGAGCAAATCCAGCTGCTCGGCTAGCATCTGGAACTGATCTACATCTAGCTCATCTTGATGATCGGTAAGCAAAACGATCCAGTCACAAATCTGCCTAAACCCAATCCCAAGATAGCAGAAGTGATGTAGGATGTGCTGGAACACATAGACTGCATTGAGCTCAAGGGGAAGTGTCCGATAGGTCAGCCCCTCCAGCTCTAGTAGAGCGAAGTCGTCCTGCTCTATGAGCGGGCGAAGCATCTTGGCAAAAGCTTTGTCGTAACGTTTCTGTCCAAAGTAGGCGGGGACTCTGTGGTTCTCAATGGCCACCTTGCCCCTATGGTACAGCTGCTCATAGAGCGAATGCCCTTGAAGGCGATAGCCCTGAGCCACAGCCCACTGATTCGCCCGCTCATAGTCTCCAGGACGATAGAGATAGAGATCTAGATCGCCCGAGCTGCGTAGCAGAGGTTGAGGATAGTAGTACGCAAGGGTCTGTCCTTTGAGCAGAACAAATGGCAAATCTTCGGCTTCGTACTCGGCACGTATCTCTTGCAGTGTACGGTTAATTCGCTTATTGGCGCGCTCCACTAGGTCAATCTGCAGTGCCAAACGTAGGCGAAACTCCCTATCTTGAGGCAAAGCCTCTCGTGGCAGAGCCAGAATGCGATCTGCTATAAGTGCAGGCACGCTCTGTCTAAGGGCAATACGCTCAATCGTACGCCACTGCCCATCGGATAACCCTTCAAAAAGAGACGACTCAGACGGCTGATTATGTATAGCTGCAGAGAGTAGATTTAGGAATAAACGCTCCTCTGCCTTGATCACGGACATACGATTGGTTGGGGAATTAGAATGCGGAGAAAACTTTGATGGTAGCTAGACTAACTGTGAGAACGAATTGATAGTAATGCTCACGCATAGGGCATTACTCAACGATCCCAACCTCGATGAGCTTCTCAATTAGTTTGGTCGCATCTGCCTGAGCCTCGTCATGGCTAACTTCGTATCTATCCGTCAAGAGCTTTATCCAGAACTCAAGATCAAACTCCTTACCCTGTACAGACTCAATGAGGTAGGCTGCCGTTTCGTTAAGCCCGATAGCCTTTGTATAGTCTAGATGATCGCCTGTATCAGCAATCATAATATATTCGTCTGCGATTTTACGCAAAGACAGATTGTCTTTTATTCTCATATTTACTGGATGATTCTCCGCAAAGATACGAAATATCCATACAGAAGAGGCTGTACTGCCTCTCATCGAGATGAGATAAGCAGTACAGCCTCTATGATTAAATCGGATCGCTTACTTCTTGCGGAAGATACCTGCCACGAAAAGAATCACGCAAGCACCAATTGTGGAGACTACCAGCTGTGGCCAGAAGCTATCACCAGCCTCGGCGCCGAGTAGAGTATACACACCTCCACCAACGACACTACCAAGCAGACCTAAAATTATGCTCTTGAGCCATCCCATAGAGCTACCACGCATAATAGCTGAGCCAATAAGGCCAGCTAGCAATCCAACGATGATTGTTCCAATCCATCCCATAGTTTTTTACTTTTATTTCTGAGTTAAACAATATGTATTCCTCCCTTTTCTTCCACGTCAAGGCTGACTACGAAGAGTCGAAATCCTAAACCAGAACAGGAGACATACCGCCAATTTACGAATAAATACCCAGATTTGCAAAAAGCACAAAAAGCACTTACCCTAATACAACCTAGGATATCTACGATTAATTAATTATTGATCTACCAAAGCAAAATCCAGCTGCTTACGCTCTAGATTGGCCTGGGCGACCTGAATGCGCACCTTGTCTCCTAGCGTGAAGCGACGCCCCGTATGGCGACCAATCAGCGTGAACGAATCCTCATCTAGCTCGTAATAGTCATCCGTAAGGTCTCTAGTGGGGATCATACCCTCACACTTATTCTCATCAAGCTCCACGTACAGCCCCCATTCGGTCACGCCAGAGATCACGCCATCAAACTCCTCACCCAAGAAGCGGATCATATACTCCACCTGCTTGTACCGAATCGACGAACGCTCGGCTTGAGCAGCGAGCTGCTCCATGGCAGACGAATGCTCGCAGGCCTCCTCCGTGGTCTTTTTGTCGGCGGACTTACCATTCTCTACGAGGTAACGCGTTAGTAAACGATGCACCATCAAGTCTGGATAGCGACGGATGGGAGAGGTGAAGTGGGTATAGAAATCGAACGACAGACCATAGTGGCCGATATTATCCGTAGTGTACTTGGCCTTGGCCATCGTACGAATGGCAATCGTCGAGAGCAGGTTGTTCTCTGGCTTACCCTTGGCATCGGCGAGTAGTTTATTGAGGCTATCGCTAATGGCTCGGTTGGAGCCTTGTGCTCTAAGGCGGTATCCAAGACGCCCTGCCACCTCGGCCAGCTGAGTCATCTTCTCTTGGTCAGGCTGATCGTGTACGCGATAGACAAAAGTCTTAGCATTGCCAGACTCTGGTCGCCCAATAGCGAGAGCCACAGTCTTATTGGCCAGTAGCATAAACTCCTCGATCAGCTGATGTGCCTCTAGGCTCTCCTTGATGTAGACAGATATGGGACGCCCCATCTCATCAATCTCGAAGCGAACCTCTGGTCGCTCGAAGGCGATACTCCCATGCTCGAAGCGCCGGGCTCTAAGTTTTTGCGCCAGCGTATTGAGCCCTAGGATCTCCGCCTTGAAGTCCCCCTCTCCCCCTTGAATCATCTCTTGAGCCTCCTCGTAGGTAAAGCGTCGATTGCTTCGGATGACGCTACGCGTAATGCGAGAGTCTATGACCTCGGCCTCTGCATTCATTTTGAATACACAGCTGTAGCTATACTTATCTTCGTCTGGGCGGAGAGAACAGAGCAGATTGCACAGGCGCTCGGGGAGCATCGGGATCGTACGATCTACAAGATAGATACTCGTAGCTCGCTTATAGGCCTCTTCGTCAATCTTATCGCCGGGACGTACGAAATAGCTAACGTCGGCAATATGAACACCAACCTCTACGAAGCCATCGTCTAGGTGGCGGATAGAGAGCGCATCGTCGAAGTCCTTGGCATCGCGTGGGTCAATGGTAAAGGTCGTAACGCCACGGAAGTCCTCTCGGCGTGCTAGCTCCTCAGGGGTAATCTCGTCGGTTAGTCCGTAGGCGGCACGCTCCACCTCCTCGGGGTAGCTATAGGGCAAGCCAAACTCTGCTAGGATAGCATGCATCTCGGCATTGTTGTCACCGGCTTTCCCCAGTACATCAACAACTGTCCCATACGGATTCTTAGCTCGCTTATCCCAGCCCAGTACACGCACAATCACTTTGTCGCCCTTGTGAGCTCCGTTCATCTGGTCAATGGGGATATAAATATCTTGGCGGAGCTCTCGGCTCTCGCTGACGAGAAAGGCGTGTCCGCGACTGATCTGCAAGTTACCTACGTAGGCCTGTTCGCTACGCTCCAGAATCTCGTCAATGACGACTTCGCTCTCTCGGCGACGTCCCTTGGGAGTAGAGACCTTCACCCGAACGCGGTCTCCATGCAGAGCCTTGCCTGCAGCTCGATCGCTCAAGGAGATTGGTTCGCTACCATTGTCTGGCTCGAAGTAGTATCGCCCAGAGCGGCAAGTAAATCGACCCTCAAGCGTTTGTCCAAGTGCAGCGAGGCGATAGCGCCCCATCTCGACCTCCTCAAGCAAGCCAAATATCACGAGCGACTCCAGCACAGAGACAATCTGTCGCTTCTGTGCCATAGAAGTCTGACCAAACAAGTAGCAAACCTGCTTGTAGTTGAATACTTTATTAGGCTCTTGCTCAAACAAACGGCGAATAGCCTCCTCGATCTCTAGATTCGTAATGCCTCGTCTTGTGGATCTATTGGCAGGGGTGGTTGTTTTCCGTGAACTTACTTTGTGCTTCGTCTTTTTATCTTTCGTCTGACCCCTCACGGGTAGTTTCTTTTTAGTCATATAAATTCTATGTCTTGTGTCTAAATGATGTCTCTCAAAGGTCTGATGCTCTCCCTAGAAATATGCAAACGAAGTAACATCTCACTCAGAGACGATGCAAAGGTACGCCAAAATCCCCGATTTCCACGACTTTAGCATTCAGCTCATCAAACAAGGTACTCAACACGCCCAATTGTAACGGTATCAATTAAGCCCCCGTAGGATTCTACGAGAGCTTAACGTATGTGCTTTGAAACAGGGGGACAATTAATCCTGCTTCGGCTTTAGCCCGAGTTGCTCTGCCTGACGAAGCATATACGCGTAGGCAGCATCATACTCATTGGGGATCTCCCCCTCTAGAATAGCATCTTTGATGGCATCCTTAATGAGTCCGACTTCCTTGCAGGGCGAGAGATCAAACAGCGCCATGATTAGTGCACCATCTACGGGTGGCTGGAAGTTGCGGATGCGGTCTTTCTCCTCGATATCCTTGAGTTTCTGCCTAACGACGACATAGTTATCGAGATACTTCTTCACTCGGGCAGGGTTCTTGCTCGTGATGTCTGCCTCTACGAGCATCATCAGATCATCAATGTCGTCTCCCGCCTCGAAGAGCAAACGCCGAACAGCCGAGTCGCTCACGCCCTCATCTACCAATGTCGCAGGGCGCATGTGTAGCTCCACGAGCTTCTGAACATACTTAAGTTTGCTATCTAAGGGTAGTCTGAGGCGACGGAAGATCTTCGGGAGCATCTTAGCCCCGACATAGTTGTGGTTGTGAAATGTCCAGCCCAGTCGCCTATCGAAGCGCTTCGTGCGAGGCTTACCAATGTCGTGCAGGAGGGCTGCCCAGAGTAGCCACAGGTCTCCATCTTGTCGCCCACGGGCATTAAGTACCTTGGCTAGATTATCCACGACCTTGTACGTGTGGGTGAGGTTATCCTTGTGTCCCACGCCGTCTTTGGTCTCAGCACCCTTAAGCTCTAGTAGCTCGGGGAAAACCTCAGCCATCAGACCAGTCTGCTCAAAGAGCTCTAGCCCGACTGAAGGGCGCGGAGAGAGCAAAATCTTATTGAGCTCCACCACAATGCGCTCGGCAGAAACTATCTCGATACGCTTGGCATTGCGCCCAATGGCAGCGAAAGTATCTGGGTCGATGAAGAAGCCAAGCTGAGAGGCAAAGCGAATCGCACGCATCATGCGCAGAGGATCATCGCTAAAGGTTACATCAGGGTCGAGAGGCGTACGGATAGTTAGGTTCTCCATATCGCCTAGCCCATCGAAGGGATCTACCAGCTCGCCAAAACGGGCAGTATTAAGGCAAATAGCTAGGGCGTTGATTGTGAAGTCGCGTCTCTGCTGATCTTCCTCGAGCGTACCATCCTCCACCACGGGTTTGCGGCTATCGGACGAATAGCTCTCTCGCCTAGCACCGACGAACTCAATTTCCAAATCGCCTTGCTTAACCTGTGCAGTACCGAAGCGAGAGAAGACAGACAGATGAGCGCCACGACCAAGCCGCGCAGCCACGGCCTTAGCCAAGTCAATACCTCGCCCCACAGACACGATATCAATGTCTTTGCTGGGTCTGTACAGGTATAAGTCTCGTACATAGCCACCCACTACATAGGTCTCTAGCCCAAGTTCATCGGCAACCTCTCCGATGAGGCGAAAGATAGGCGTATCAATTTTGTCGTATATAAGCTCTTCGTCTATCATTTTGGTTCTTCTTCTATCGGCAAACTTACTACAAAAACTTCATACCCACGGAGTCCGCGGATTCTCCCTATGCCCCTAGACAAAAGAACATAGGGAGTAGAGTTATTCTAAACCCTACCCCCATGAAGCATCTATCGTCAATGATTTCGTCTATCCTATTCTAGGGAAACGCTTGTAGAACTCTGCCACGGACTCGATCCCCTTGCGGAAGAAGTCCAAGCGCATATTCTCATTGGGCGAATGGATCGCATTGCTCTCTAGACCAAAGCCCATGAGCACCGTCTTAATCCCCAGCACACGCTCAAAGACTGCGATAATGGGGATACTACCACCTCGACGTACAGCCAACGGGCGTACCCCGAAAGCGACCTCTACTGCCTCCTCGGCAGCTCGATATGCCGGCAAGTCAATAGGACAGAGATATGCCTCGCCTCCGTGGGTAGGACGCACCTGTACACGGATGTGCTTGGGTGCAATAGCTTTGATGTAGTCGATGAAAGCTTGACTAATCTTGTGATGATCCTGAGCGGCTACCAGACGGCAGCTTACCTTGGCGTATGCCTTACTGGGCAGAACAGTTTTGGCGCCCTCGCCTTGATAACCACCCCAGATGCCACAGACATCGAAGCTCGGGCGACAGCTATTACGCTCAAGCGTACTATACCCCTCCTCTCCCCATACGGCATCTACATCTATCGCTGCACGATACTTGGCTTCGTCGAAGGGGACTCGGGCGATCATATCACGCTCCTCTTGAGTCAAATCGACCACACCGTCATAGAAGCCAGGGATCGTGATGCGCCCACGTTCGTCTTGGATCTTGGCAATGAGCTTACATAATTCGTTGATCGGGTTGCCCACGGCTCCCCCAAAGTGCCCTGAGTGTAGATCTCTATTAGGCCCTGTTACCTCTAGCTCCCAGTAAGCCAAACCTCTGAGGCCAGTGGTCAGAGAGGGGATCTCATCGCTCACCATACTGGTGTCGGAGACGATGATTGCCTCTGCCGAGAGCATCTCCTTGTGCTCCTGCAAGAAAGCTTCTAGATGAGTGGAGCCAATCTCCTCCTCGCCCTCGAAGAGGAATTTGACATTGCAGCGCACGAGCCCTAGCTTGAGGGCGGTCTCGAATCCCTTGACTTGAATCATCGACTGCCCCTTGTCGTCATCTGCTCCTCTAGCCCAGATGCGGCCATCGCGCACCTCTGGCTCGAAGGGGGCACTCTGCCATAGCTCGAGAGGCTCTGCTGGCATCACATCATAGTGCGCATATACTAGGATATTGGGCAGACTGGGATCCTGGATGTATTCGCCATAGACGATCGGATGCCCCTCGGTCTGATAGATCTCTGCTTTCGTCGCCCCGAGAGAGCGTAGATGCTCGCGCCAATGCTCGGCACAACGCTGCATATCACCCCTGTGCTCACCCTTGGCACTGATGCTTGGGATGCGAATTAACTGGAATAGCTCTTCGAGGAACCGACCCTCGTTGGCTGCAATGTACTGCTTAATCTGACTCATAGGAAGATATATTATTAAGAGGTTGATGGCTAACGCCCTATTCATTCGGGTAAATTTACGTCTTTCTGCCACAAGAAGCAAACATCACACTTGACCCCCTCTCTGCAAGGCTATCGCCCCAAAACGAAAAAAGAAGGGTGTAATATCTCTCTGGAGAGCCTAGTCACTCATCTGCATCATGAAGTTCTGGGTATCTACCTAGCAAGGCGCTTTGGCTACTAAAATTCTTTGGAGAGAGAGAGTATTTTTTGTTTGGGCGACTCTATCTTCTATTCCCAAGCAAATCACGGAGTCTATCCCAAGCAGCTTGTACACACTAAAAGACCCCGACAGGCAAGCGCCAGCCTCTTCTCTAGCAGTTGGAGGTCATTTGCTGCATTACCGAAGATTGGCTAATTTTATATCCATTAAAAAGACAAATAACAACTCAACAATACAAGCCAATGACTAGAAAATTTGCCTTGCCTCTGTGCCTCATAGGCTCTGCGATCCCACTGATAGCACAGACTAGCGAGCGGCCGAATGTGATCTTCATCCTAGCCGACGACCTCGGCTACGGAGATTTAGGTTGCTACGGACAGAAGATTATCGAGACACCACACATTGATGCTCTAGCCGAGCGAGGGATGCGTTTTACCGACTTCTATGCCGGGTGTACGGTCAGTGCTCCGTCTCGTGCCTCGCTGATGACAGGGCGACACACAGGTCATACCAAAATCCGAGGCAACAAGGAGATACAACCAGAGGGACAGATGTCCATGGCCGATGTACCCACTTTGGCCTCCCTTTTCCAGTCATCTGGATATGCCACAGGGCTATTTGGCAAGTGGGGGCTAGGTGCGCCAGGAGCAGGAGCAGAGCCTCTAGACAGAGGCTTCGATCGGTTCTACGGCTACAACTGCCAGCGTGTATCGCACTACTACTATCCAAAGCACCTCTGGGCAGATCGCTCACGAGTAACCCTGCCCGAGAATGAAGGCAGACGCCAATCGACCTATGCTCCAGACCTGATACAACAGGATGCTAAGTTTTTCATCCAAAAGTCTGTCCGCGCTGGCAAGCCCTTTATGGCGATGATGACCTACACGCTCCCACACGCGGAGCTCAATCTGCCCCACAGGGCACTCTACCAGTACTACAGAGGCAGGGTAGAACCTCGCCCATGGCAAAGCCAATACACGGGCGACTACCCCAACACACCCGATGCCCACGCCTCATTTGCGGCTATGGTCGGTCAGCTCGACCTCTATGTAGGGGATCTGGTGCAGGAGCTCAAGGCGCTAGGCGTAGAGGACAATACCCTAATCGTTTTCACGAGCGACAATGGACCGCATCGTGAAGGCGGAGCCAATCCCGAGTACTTCGACAGCAATGGCCCATTGAGAGGAACCAAACGAGATTTGTACGAAGGAGGTATTCGTGTACCCATGATTGTATCGTGGCCAGGGCGTATTCAGCCCAAAACCGAGACGAGCACTCCAGCTGCGTTTTGGGACTTCTTGCCAACTTTCGCAGAGATGCTCAAGCAGCCCAAGCTCGTGGAGCAGACCGATGGCGTCTCTCTCGTCGGCCTATGGACGGGGCAATCTGATAGACCAACCAACACTCGCCCACTCTACTGGGAGTTTCATGAGGAAGGAGGCAAGATTGCCATTCGTCAGGGGGTATGGAAACTGATAGCTCTACAAGTGGACTCTGGGCAACCTCAGTATGAGCTCTACCGTCTAGATAGCGACCTAGGAGAGCAAAACAATGTAGCCGACAAGCACCCCAAAGTCGTGCGACGACTCAGTAAACTGATGAAGCAGATGCATCAGTCCTCTGCCGACTTTCCGTTTAAGTCTGCAGTCAAGCAAGAAGAATAAAGACCTCAAATACAGCATCATAAAAGCAAGGAGGACATCATGCATTACATGATATCCTCCTTGCTTTTATTGTCTCTTCGACTTCTTGGTAGCTAGTGCTTATCTTGAGTGAAGAATATGATTTGACCTGCGTTCACGAGTTCGTCATTGCTCAGACGATAGCGGTTTCTGTGCGTCTTATCGCCAATCTTGAGGCGCTTGAAGTAAGTGTCAGTCTCCCCTCCCTGACGCTCAATGACGATCTTAGACTGTTTGTAGTACTTAGGGTCTAGGTGCAGGGTTATTCGTTTGAAGGTCGGCGTCGTAAGCGCAAAGCTCATATCCCCAGGACAATCTGGGTAGAATCCGAGCATCGTGTAGATCGCCCACGCACTCATCGTGCCCGTATCGTCATTGCCAGGGATGCCATTGGGTGCATTGCGGTAGACCGTTTCCAGCAGATATTTCGTAATCTTCTGCGTACGCCATGCCTCTTTGGGGAAGTAAGTGAAGAGGAATGGATAGGCAATGTCGGGCTCGTTGGCTGGGTCGTAGTTGCCTTTGTCAAACACGCTCTGGAGCTTACTTACGAACTTACGCTCTCCCCCCATCAGCTTAGCAAGCCCCTTGACGTCGTGTGGCACAAAGAAGGAATAGTTCCACGAATTACCCTCATGAAAACCGGGATTAGGCTCGAAGTCTCTCCCTAGCACAGGGTCAAACGGAGAGAGGAATTTGCCATCAGGCGTAATGGGGCGTAGCAGGCCGTACTCCTTGTCGTAGTAATGCTTGTAGCCAAGTGAACGCTTATGGAAAAGCTTAGCATCAGCCTTTTTGCCTAGACTCTCGGCAAAGCGTGCGAGATTCCAGTCGGCGATATAGTACTCAAGCGAATTAGACACCGAATGGTCGAACTTCTCTCTCAGCGGGATATATCCACGGCTAACGTAGTCGTCAATATCTGGGCGCAGCAGGTTGTCTAGGCCTCGTGTCGTTGCACCCTTGAGCATCGCCTCGTAGGCGGTAGCGACATCGAAGTCCCTTAGACCACGTTGCCAAGTATCGTTAATCACCGTGATAGAGGGGTCGCCCGACATGGTGAGCGTTTCACGACCATACAGCTCCCACTTGGGTAGCCAACCGCTTTCCTTGTACATATCAATCATCGTGCGTACCATATCTAGTTGCTTCTCTGGGTAGAGGAGAGAAAGCAGCGGATGCACATTGCGATATGTATCCCAGAGCGAGTAAACGGTATAGCGGTTATGGTTAGTTTTAGCCGTCTTGAGGCTCGTCATCATGGGGTACTCGCCGTTGACGTCTTGTAGGATGTTGGGGTGGATAAGCAGATGATAGAGCGCCGTGTAGAAGATGGTGCGCTGATCTGGGGTTCCTCCCTCGACCTCGACACGAGAGAGCGCGTGCTCCCACACCGCTTCGGCCTTGGCTCGTGTAGCAGCAAAATCGAGCTTAGGTTGCTCAGTCTCGAGGTTGAGCAGTGCATTCTCTGCGCTGACAAACGAAACGGCTGTCTGCACATAAATCGTTTCGCCGGGCTTGGTCTCGAAGGTGAACCACACGCCGATATCGTTGCCGCTCATCTCTCGGCGATACGAGCGGTAGATCTTGTTGCGTCCGTGATCTTGATCCCACTCAGCCTCCGTGCCCGTCATAGGAGGCTGCTTCTTCCAGTAGCCACTCTCCGGAGCGCGCTTGCTGATGCGCATCGCGAAGTATTGGTTAAAGACCGCTTGCGGATTGTAGCAGAAGGTCCCCATAAGCTTACTACCTAGTATCGTAGAGTCATTGACGAAGCAAACCGTCGCTCCACTCTCATTCGTCAACCCCTGGCCTAGATTGAGCAGGATATTGCTCTTACCTCCACGCTCGAAGGTAAAAGCCGTCACGGAGGTACGTGCCGTAGCCGTTAGCTCGGCCTTGATGTCGTGCTTATCTAGATGGGCTGTGTAGTAGCCAGGATGTGCATGCTCTTTGCTAAGCGTAGAGCCATAGTTCTTGTAGTCGACATCTAGATCTCCAGACGTTGCCGTCAGGAGCAAGCTCCCCAAGTCTGGACAGCCTACACCGCTTAGATTGACATGGCTAAAGCCTGTGAAGTATTTGTTGTCGGCCGAATAGGGTGTACTCCACCAGCGAGCATCCTTGTCGAATGTATTCAGTTCGCCACCACCCATCACGTTGAATGGCGTTATGCTCATCAGACCATTGGGCAAGACAACACCCGGATTGGTCGTGCCGAAGTTACTCGTCCCGATAAATGGATTAACCTCATCAATCAGACGCTCTTGCTTCTGCGCCGAGAGGCTTAGAGAGCTCAGTAGCATCAGTCCTAGTAGGCCGTGCTTGAGATACTGCTTCTTCATCTATTACTAGTTGCTTTACTGTTAATGACTATGGTTATATAGCTCCAAGAGCGAGGAGCGACATCTAGTAGAGATGCCTCTCCTCGCCCTTGGAATGCCATTATGTAGATTAGTAGCCGAGATAGGTCGCTGGGCTAATCTGGCGCATCTCATGCTTAATATCTTCGGATACGTCAAGCGTATCGATGAACTTAGCGATAGAGTCGGCGGTAATCGCCTCATTGGTACGCGTGAGCGCCTTGAGTGCCTCGTAGGGCTTAGGATAGCCCTCTCTGCGCAAGATCGTCTGTAGTGCCTCCGCTACCACAGCCCAGTTGCGCTCTAGATCGGCCTCTAGTGCTTCTCGATTGAGCAGAACCTTGCCTAGACCCTTACTCAAGCTATTGAGCGCGATAAGCGTATGAGCGAGAGGCACCCCGATATTGCGCAGTACGGTAGAGTCAGTGAGGTCTCTCTGCAGGCGAGAGATGGGGAGCTTGCGAGAGAGGAAGCCGAAAATCGCATTCGCTAGGCCAAGATTTCCCTCGGCATTCTCGAAGTCAATCGGATTAACCTTGTGCGGCATCGCAGACGAACCAACCTCTCCCTCCTTGATGCGCTGCTTGAAGTAATCCATCGAGATGTACATCCACATATCACGTGCAAGATCCGTGAGAATCACGTTGATGCGCTCTAGGGCGTCGAAGAGTGCAGCCGTATGGTCGTAGTTGGCAATCTGTGTGGTATAGCTCTCACGCACTAGACCCATAGAGTTCACGAAGTTCGCCGCAAATGTGGGCCAGTCGTGCGTAGGATAAGCAACGCGATGGGCGTTGAAGTTACCCGTTGCTCCACCAAACTTAGCAGAGTGCGGTATCTGTACCAGCTGTGCTCTCTGCTGCTCTAGGCGGTAGACAAATACTTGGATTTCCTTACCTAGGCGAGTTGGCGAGGCGGGTTGCCCGTGCGTACGCGCTAGCATAGGGATATTTGCCCACTCCTCGGCATAGGCACGGAGTGTATCAATAACCTTGTCGAGAGCTGGCAGATACACCTGCTCGATAGCCTCCTTGGTCATCAGAGGGAAAGATGTATTGTTGATGTCCTGAGACGTTAGACCAAAATGGATAAACTCCTTTTCGTCGCCTAGACCGAGACGGTCGAATTGCTCCTTGATATAGTACTCTACAGCCTTGACATCGTGATTGGTTACTGACTCAATCTCCTTGATGCACAAAGCATCCTCGGCCGTGAAGCGACGATAGATATCATGGAGCTTGCTCTCGTCGATACGAGCGAGTAACCCAGATAGCTGAGGAATCTCTTTGCTCAGGGCAATGAAATAGAGAATCTCCACGCGCACCCGATAGCGGATGAGTGCTTCTTCGGAGAAATAGGCAGCCAATGGCTCGGTCTGCGTACGATAGCGACCATCGACGGGAGAGACGGCCTTGAGCTTGTCTAGTTGCATAGGGTAATAATCTTAGTTTGTTGATGTAATGCGCTACAAATTTAGCTTATTTCTCCCGAACCCTTTCATCTTAGGCTTAGCGCTTCTGAGCCGTTCTCCACTAAAAAACCAGAGCTACAAGTCCGTATTAACGAACCTGTAGCCCTATCTTATCTGAATTGACGTACTAATAAATCCTTAATTACATCTCATCTAGGCCATCGCCGATGTTCTCTAGCTGTTCCTTCAGCTCAGGGTAGGTCTCTAGCAAGATGGCGAATTCTGGCTCAATCTCTACCTTGAAGGCCAGGGTAGATTCCTTACGAGCAGCAGAGAGCAAGCTTTCCTTAGCCTCCTCGAGCTTTTTCATACGAGCATAAACAATCGCACGCAGATAGTCAGCCTTACCAGTGGCTGTGATGCGATCTAGGAGCATAATCGCCTGATCATTGTAGCCAAGGGCAGCCAAGCAAACAGCCGAGTTATAGTCTGGGTACTGATTGATGATGTTGAGGGCTCCGCGATAGTCTCTCACAGCAAGCCTATCGAGCCCTTGCTGATAAATCGCCCGATCAGCCTCCTCAAGACGAGACACAAGGGTCTTGTCCACGAGATCATTCATTCCCGAAACCACGAAGTTGAGCGTATCCACACCAAGCTGGTGCCAGCTACTTTGGTCTATAGCCGTAACGCGTGTCTCTACGACAATACTGAGCTTACGCTGTAGATCCTCTGTTACCTCAATATCCTGGCTGTATAGATAAGCAAAGTCCTTACCCATTCGTATAGAGTCGGAGAGCGCAGGATTTTCAATCTCGGGGAAGCGCACCATATGCCTGCGATGCACATCCTTGTTCTTGAGCTTAGATTCATTCTTGGCAATCTCCTCAAAGAAATAGGTATGCTGTGCGATGTTGGCACTATCCTTCTCTGTAAGAGACTTGTTCCTGAGCGAATCTAGTGTAAGGTTCTTTTGGAAATACTTTCTGTAGTTTTTAGGCACCTTATCTACCGTCAGGGTACTAAGCTTTTTATCCAGATGATTTCTACGATACTCTTCGTTGTATTTGCCCGAGAATCCACGATGAATCTTGCTTGAGTCTAGACCGTATAGATCATCATTGTAAGCCGAACCAAGCATATTGAGAGCCTTGTCATTGAAGGCTTGGTAATACTTGCCTTCCTTCCGGGCATTTGCATTCATGATGCGTATCTCTGCTATTTGCTTCCAATGCTGATAGTCCTGTAGCCTCTTATACTCGGACGTGTAGTGATCCAAGTACTTGAGTTGAAGTTTCTGAGTAAAAATGTTATGCTTCTTTTGGTCAAAGAACTTTTTATCATAGTCAGCAGGATCGATAATCTCTTTCTCAAATTTGGCAAATTTGGCAAACTCTGCGTCTTGAGCCTTCTTAAACTCTCCACCCTTAAGCACCACAGGAGGCAGAGGAGAGGTTTGATCTCCATTAATGAGGTGAGGAGTCAGAACAATCTGCCAACGATTGTCCATAAACGCTTTAGGGACAGTCATCAAGAATGTCAGATTAATTTTCCCATTGCGTACAGTCGAAATCTTCAGCTTAGGACGGTCAGCGACAACTGTGAAAGTCTCCAATGTCACACTCTTCATATCCTCATCATTCATCTCAGGCTTACTAGCCGAGCGAATAGTATCGACTTTCGTTTCATAAGATACTCGCTCGGAGAGAATTCCCCCAGACTTCTCTTCCTTGTTGGTGGGCAAATAAATATGTGGTCTACCCGATTGCAAAAACAAGGTCTTGGTGATTGGCCTTGAGCACGATGCCACTATCAGCAGGCTCACGACACAAAAAAACAGTTTGTATACCTGTCGTCGATTCATACTTTACTTAAAATGTTTAACTTATCAATATCTAGAGTAAATAAACCAAATTGACCCCAAAGCGAGCAAGAGCCCATGTGAGATCTCGGTTGTGATTGAGTATTCGGTCTGTCCGAACATCTCTGCGATCATAGAAACGCCCTACAACACCTAGACCAAGCTCGAGTTCAAAATTCCAATTAGGCGTCACTACCTTGGCGTATCCAATAGATGCTCCTGCTCCTACCGAATATCCTTGGATGTAATAGGGATAATCTTCAAACCCTCCATGCTTAAATAGCTCTCCAATACCGAATGCTCCCATAAACAATCCATAGTTATTGGCCAATAGTGTCCAATAGCGAACCCCAGGTTGTATACCTATAGCTTGATCTGTGGCAATAGACTCAAACAGAGGAATCTCACGAGATCGATATCCATAGTTATTGCGCAGATTATACAGCCCAATAGAATAAGGAAGCCCTAGGTTAACTGGTCTAACAAACAGAGGAAGATGCACCGAGAGATGAGACGAGATAGAGCTAGACACCTCAAGGTTGAAATTTCCCGATAGATTAGATATAATGTCTGACCTAACGGCATAAGTTTGAGCTTTGAGGTCTCCACCATAGCTCCACAGCCCAAGAAGAGAAATCAAAGCGAATAGGTACTTCTTCATTGCTTAGGAATTAAGTATAAAGAGTTATATCACTTTTGGAAGTTTAAAGCACGACTCCGCGACCCAGTTTCGACCCCAAAAAGATGAAAGATACGGAGATATGCGTGATTTTTGACGCGCAAAGGTAAGTAAAATTTTTATATATCTCACAAACCTCATCCCAATAATTGCTACAATAAGCATATTATGGCCAGGATACTCCCCCTGATTAAGGAAAGTCGACAGTCATCACTATAGTTGATCCATAATCATCACGAACACTAAAACGAGCGCAAGTTACTAAAAAAACAACGCGGAAATACAAACTCATTGTAAAAAAAACGAAAACAACTATTCCAGTATTTCGCAAACCAATATCGGATAATCGTCAAAATTGATAAGAAGATTTTTCGGATTGCAGGACTAATTCGCGGCGATGTGTACACCATGACGTGTACTGAAAAAAGTTGACAGTTGGGCGGGATAGTTCTACAATTGGTTTA
>JAUMYV010000012.1:0-31908 GCA_030528445.1 Porphyromonadaceae bacterium
AAACCAATTGTAGAACTATCCCGCCCTACTGTCAACTTTTTTCAGTACACGTCATGATTCGATATTGACAGAAAATCTCTCAGAGTTTTTTTCGGATTGTAGGACTTATTCGCTCGGATGTCTACACACATCCGAAAAGATTAGTACAGAGAAATTCTGAAATGATTGCTTTTCGTGGATAGAAACTCTTCGGGCTTGGATTTATTCATCTGATTAATAGTATTATATAAAACATTTTATTTAAGCAACCATCTTCATTCGGCTGGGGCTAAAGTCCCCAAATGAGGTCGGACGCATTGTAGAGCCTCCTAGGGGGTAAATATGCGGTCTGCCGTCTTTAACCTCTGCCAAGGTATTTCTCTCATCAACATTCTGAAATTTGGTCTAAAATATAAATCTCGCCTCCCCACAGCGCATGAGGCAGACAAGGAGCGGTTGAGCGTCAGAGAGCCTCTACAAAGATCTCCGTCAATGCAAAAAGCCTTCAGACACAAATAAGGCTAACCGCAAGGCACTAGGCTCTACAACGAACAAGGAGGTGTGTCAGAATGCACAAAATGCTGTGTTGCTTATGACACTTGCTCCACACGGACTTCGTCGTCAGCCTTAGTCTTAGCGCCTTGCATTTTGCACACTCTGAGACACCTAAAAAAAGGGGGGAGCTGGGCAAAATCGAATTTTGCCACAGCCCCCCTCGTTGCTTAGGGCAGTCGCTCTAGTTGCACTACATCTTAATAGTCTGCTTAGAGCCGTCGGTGTAGATCAGACGAAGCACGATACGCGAAGCCTGAGCAGGAACACTCAACACCAATTCATCAGCTGGGCCTCTACCTACAGACAGCTGCTGCCCAGATAGGTCGTAGGCCTCCACAGAGAGTAGCCCTGGAGCTGATACGACAACCTCATTGCCACGGCGATAGGTATAGGCATCTGGCTTAACCTCCTCGGTAGGGAGCACCTCCTGCTCCGTCTTGGGCGTAGCGAAGAGAAGCACCTCTAGGTTCTGCCCCCCACGCGTAGAGAGGAAGAGACGCGTCCCGTAGTCGCGTGGCTTGCTCGCTAGCTTCTGGCGGTCGATAGATACCGACAGTGTGCCACCCGCAGCTGGTAGTGTAGGCTTGTCGAGTTTGAAGACCTGTGGGCTATTATTGGCCGAGATGAGCATCGTACGCACGCTCTCACGAGCATTTTTCGTCGTTACCTCAAGGCTAATAGGTGCGGCCTGTAGCTGATAAAATGGTAGAACCTTTTTGTCTACGCTGATCACAGCATTATCCTCACGACCCCAGCCGAAGTCGTCAAGTAGGTAGACCGTACTTGTTTCGTTTGAGCCGAGCGGAGACTGCAGAGCGAAGATTACCACGAATTCCCTGAGGGCATCTAGGCCATCGAACTCGTTAAGCTTGAGCAGATAGTCGTACCAAACACGTTCGCTCAGCTTGCCACCCGGTGTAAAATGCTCGATAGGGAGTAGTAGCACCTCGCCAATCTTACCATTCTTAACGGGCGCAACGTAAACGAAGAACTTATCCTGCTCTAGAGCTGTCTGCTTGAATAATCTAAATGTTAGCTCTTTGGTCTTGGCATCTTGATAATTGAGCAGAGGAGAAACAAGGAAGGCTGTCAGCTCTCGTCCATCTTGGGGAGTAGCCTTGTAGAGCGTTACCTTGGCAACGTCTTCGTCATTGAGCGTACCTGAGTCCTCCATGCGCTGCTGATACGATACCCAAGGGCAGTTACCTGCAAAAGCAAGGTTGCGCCAACCATCGATAGATAGAGCTCCGTGATGCAGTTCGTTGTCGAAAGTCTCCACAAGGCGTGCCTGTGCCTTATCCTTGGAGAAGTCTACGAGCTCCACTAGAGAGCTATGCACAAGACGACTCTTGGCTTCTGATGGCTCTACACTGACCTCAGAAATAATAAATACACCCTCAGCCTCACCTCCATTAGTACGAACGAGGCGGAATGTAGTAGGCTGATGCGAATTAATCGTATAGATTACCTCCTTACCTTCTTGGACAGCCTTGGGATCTCCTATTCTATGCCATGCACCTCCGTGGTCATAGCTCACCTCTAGGGCTAACATAGCACTAGGAGCCGCGTATGAACCAGCCTTAACCTTAACCGTAGCAATACCGTTGGGGAAGTCTTCACTATAAATCAGTCCATCGGAAAAACCACCCTCGTAACGTAGTTCTGCACCATCTCCATAGAAGAAAATCTCCTGTGTATCTGGCTCGTAAATCGTATTATTGAACATGGTCCAGATACCCTTATCAAACCAGTAATAACCGAGAGCTTCCATATCAGAGTAGCGCGTATTGCTCTTGGCAGGAAACTTCCTCTTAGAGAATTTCTCCTTCCAACCAACTTCGCCTTGCTTGACAATCCCCTTGAGTGGGATACGCTGAGTCTCAAACATGGGGGAAGAAATCACGAGATGAGCATCAACCTCTCCGAGAGTCTGGTTCTTGAAGCCTATACGAATCTTCGTGTTATTGACACCAATCTTCAACGGAGGATAGGCCTTCTCAAAGTACTTAATATTCGTCGTACTGATGTTGAAGCCCTTACCCGCTGGCTCTATGGCAAGCGTAACATCATCAATCATATGCTCAAACTCTAGAGAAATCTCCTGATTGACAATGCCAGATGTACCAAGCGTGTAGGTGAATGGCTGAATAGCAGGAACCTTAGCCGTAGGCGGATTCTTGGGGTCGATTGAGTAAACCTGAAGTGGGATATTGAGTGTATAGCCAGACCCATTATCAATGCTAGCTTGGGAATGCTGACGACCACGAGGCACCTTGCCAGCCTCAGTGGGCTTACAAGTAATCTCAAGATCTACTACACTATCTCCGCTATTGAGCTCCTTGAGATTTGCAGAGAAAGGAATACCCTCAGTCAGTTCAATTTTACGAGGCTCTTTTTGGTTGTAGCTCTGTACAACATAGTGTTGCGTTAGGCTCTTACCCACCTCTACCTCGATGAAGCGAGTAATCTGAGGCAGTACACTCACGAAAGGAGTTGGATTATCCTGCTTACGGAAGCTAAAGTCATCTAGGCGAACATTGCTCTGCTTATTAACTTCGACGGCGAAGCGGAATCTCTTCGCTCCCTGTGGAAGTCTGGCGCGGAAGCGGAGAGTACCCCAGCTGCGCATATGGGAGAACCAGAGTTTTTCGTTATTGATGAACTTCTTTTCATTCGCTTCGGTAAGCTCATTACCAGAAGCATCCAACCACTTCATCGCGAGACGAAGTGCACCTTCCTCTGGGGCACCAAACTCAACCGAATAATGGAGTAACCCCTCAAATTCATCTCCAAATTTATACTCTTTCGACAAATCAACAATTTGCTCTAGAAACCCCGTAGTCCCCTTCGTTTGGATGCGCACAGCATGACCCGTACTAGAGTTGTACGTGTCGCGACCAGAGAGCTGAGAGCTTTCGCCCACTACAGTCCACAGAGCGGGCTTATCTCCATTGAACTGATATAGAAACTCATCTTTGAGTAGCTCTGGGTTCTTATTATCTCCAGGGTCAGGCCCTTGCTGAGCTTTTAGAGCCAATGGCGATAAAACTAGTACCGCAATCAGCGACAAGCAGGCGTGAAATCTCTTCATAACCTTGACATGATTTATTATTTATTTGTAGTGAATATTCGGAATATATAATCTCCGACAAAGAAAGTCAAATTAGCACAATTAAGCGATAAGACTAAGCAATTATATTGATTGACTCAACAAAACACATCATTTTATCTATCAATAAGCTCTTCGACTAGGATTGAATACTTTCGAGAATCTGCTTATCTTCGAGCATGTCAATCACCTCACCACAATGCGACTCAAGAGCCTCATCATCATTTGCTTACTCTACTTTCTATCTATCGCTCAAGGACAGGACAATGTCGGGCTACGCCTCTTCGGTCTGAGTATTCATCCACATTCCGAGGCAGAGAATGCTGCGATTATGCCCCTAAGACTAGATCCTCAAGCCTATCTTGTTCAGAATCTAGGTGCAATCCTCTCCTATGAAAGGGCAATCTACCGAGACGTCTTCTCTACCAAACTAGCTCTAGCTCTCTACTCCGACTGTGCGGCTCGCTTAGGCGGATTTGTCCACATAGGCCTTAGAGGACGAATCTTCAGAGCTGGGCGACACAGCATGTATGGAGGTCTAGGCCCAACTCTAATTTTTCGCAGAAACTGGCTAGAATTGGCGGATTACAAGGATCAAAAACTCTTCAAAGGGTCGAAGCAAGACCGCTTTCAGCATCTATTCCTTTGGTATGGAGGAGAGTTTGACTACCGCTATCAGATTAATCAACGCTTGGATGGGGTTATCAGCCTCATCCCCGGCTATCCAGACCTCATCAGCCTGTCGGTAGGCATCAACTATAAACTGTGAAGTATAGAAGTATATATAATGGGCTATACCAAAATGTGGATTTTGGTATAGCCCATTACACTTGCCTCTAGCCAATTGGCTTCTCTAGAGTGTAGGCTACCGAGACCTACGCGAAGCGACGACTACGAGCGAGCATACAAGCCCCGACAACGCCTGCCTTCTCTCCAAGAACAGCCGTTACAATCTCGGTATCCTTATTAACTAGGTTGAGTGAATACATACGTACAACCGTCTGTACCGCCTGAGTTAAGTATTCACCTGTCAGGCTGAGCGATCCACCTATGATTACCAACTCGGGATTGAAGATATTGATTAAGCTTGCGATCTGCTTACCTAGCTTCGTACCAATGTCACTTAGGATCTCTAGGCAGAGAATGTCCTCTTGGATTGCAGCTTGGATGATATCGTTCATGGTGATTGGCTCTCGACTAAGCACCCTCTGCGAGAGAATAGAGCTCTGCCCCTCTCTAATACGCTCTAGAAGCATTCGGTGCATGGCTTGTCCGCTGACTTCCGTCTCTAGACAGCCCTTCTTACCGCAGTGACAGAGAATCTGATTTTCGTAGTTGCTGATATGACCAAACTCACCACTAAAGCCCGACTTACCCAGATATACCTTGCCACCAAGAATGATACCGAGACCGATCCCCCAGCTGACGTTGATGTAGAGCACGTTTTGGCAATCCTTGCCACTGGCACACCCTTGAGTGTATTCGCCATAGGCCATCCCACGCGTGTCATTGTCGATAGACACACTCAGACCAATCTGCTTGGCGATCTGCTTGGCTAGCGGATAGTCCATCGTGAAGTTGAAGAATGTATAGCTAAAACCAGTCTCTGGGTTGATGCGACCAGGCAGGTTGATATTAACATTGAGAATATCACGCTTGCTCAAACCCGACTGCCCAATAAAATCGAGGATAGTTTGGCAGAGCTCGTCCAAACTCTCTGGTGTACTCGTAAGCTGATAGGGAATGTCGTAGTAGGTTTTCTTCATATCCCCAACGAAGTCGATAATCCCTATGTTGATATAACTATGCTTGACATCCACACCAACGAAGTATCCAGCCTCAGGGTCAAGTCCGTAGAGTAGGGGATAACGTCCTCCGTGTGTCTCTAGCTTACCATAATCCTTGATGCAACGGCTACTAATCAGATCACCGATGAACTTGGTTACCGTCGGAACGCTAAGGCTAAGCACTTTGGCTAGCTCCGTGATAGTGGCTGGACCATTCTCTATAAAATGAGAGATGATCTGACGCTTAATCTGGGCCGCTTTGCCGCCCTGAGATAATTCTTTGAGAAGTTCTTGATCCATAACGATAAGGCGTTTTCCCTAATGAAACATTATGTCGTATCTTGTTTTTATTTTAATTAAATCCTATTTGTGGCGACGACCTGGGCGCTGGCGTCGCTTTCCTTCTGACTGAGCAGAGCTCCCTTGAGGCTTAGCCCCTCGGTGCTTGCTGGCTGTACGCTTAGTCGGGTGATTGCCACGCCCTTTCGGCCTATGCTTGGGGCGATATTCTGGCCCCGAGCCCAAATGCTCTGGTATGGCGAGCTTATAGATTGGCTTCCCCAAGAAATGCTCAATCTTGGCAAACTCAGGCTGCTCTCGTTCCCCGACGAAAGTAATGGCCAATCCTTCATCATTGCCACCACGCGCCGTACGCCCGATGCGGTGTACATAGTCCTCTGGGTCGTGTGGTATATCGAAATTGATTACCATACGGATGTTGTCGATATCAATCCCACGGGCCACTATATCGGTCGCGATGAGCAAATCAATCGCACCATTCTTGAACTCGCGCATCACCTGCTCGCGCTTAGTTTGCTCGAGATCCGAATGCATCTCCGCCACATTAATCCCCATTGAGCGTATGCGCTGGGTAAGCTCCTTAACACGTTGCTTGCTGGAGGAGAAGATGATGCTTCGCTTGGGCTTGGTCTTCTCGAATAGAGAGGCCAAGATCTCAACCTTCTGAGCATCATAGCAGATATAAGCTGACTGGAGTATGCTTTCGGGCGGACGACTAATGGCTAGCTCGACCTCTCTTGGGTTGCGCAAAATAGTTTTGGCCAGTTGCTTAATTTTGGGTGGCATCGTAGCAGAAAACATGACCGTCTGGCAGTCTGCGGGCAAACACTGATGAATCTGTTTGATGTCGTCCATGAAACCCATATCCAACATGCGATCCGCCTCATCCAAAACGAAATAAGAAACGCTAGAGAGATCGGCATGCTGTAGATTGATAAGAGAAATCAACCTCCCTGGAGTCGCAATCACGATATCGGCTCCTAGACTAAGCCCCCTGCGCTGCTGCTCGAAAGTGATGCCATCCGTCCCTCCATAGATAGCCACCGAGGAGATCGGCAGGAAGTAGGCAAAGCCCTCAACCTGCTGCTCAATCTGTATGGCCAACTCTCGAGTGGGAGCCATAATCACAGCATTAACCCTATCGGCGACGCATTCGCCTCGGCTCAGTTTATTGATGATGGGAAGTAGATAGGCAGCAGTCTTACCGGTACCAGTCTGGGCACAGGCAATCATGTCATGCCCCTCGAGAAGAAGAGGGATTGTGGCCTCCTGTATCGGGGTAGCCTCGCAGAAGTTCATAGCCTCAAGTCCATCGAGCACCTCGTACTCTAGGTCGAAATCATCAAATCTCATACAAACACTTATCAATTGATGCAAAAATAACGATAATTTTAGAAATACCGACCTGGAGAGCCTATGTTTTTTAAGTAAATTATTCCTTTGATGCCTCAAGGACGCACCATCTACCCATCAATTAATTAAGAAAGCACGATATTCTAGCGACACTTCCTTCATTTATAGGCTATACCGACGGGGTATCAAGCCAGACTGTATCCCGACGAGGCTAACTAGCAGACTACTTTTCTTACCTTTGTTTCGCAACAAGTCACTACAAATTAAGTACAATTATGGGAGACCTGCATTTGGAGAATATCCGACGCGAATACAGCAGTCGTCAATTGGGGCGCAAAGATCTGCCCGCCTGGCCAATTGATCTACTGAATCAGTGGCTACAAGAGGCTATAGAACTCAAGGTCAACGAACCCACAGCGATGATCATTGGCACAGCGACCCTAGATGCACGCCCAAGCATACGCACAGTCTTGATAAAAGAAGTTCTGGAGGGGAAGCTCGTCTTCTACAGTAATTATAAGAGCCGAAAAGGGCAACAGATCGCGCAGAACCCACAGATTGCAGCCACATTCCTCTGGCACGAGCTGGAGCGACAAATCCATGTAGAGGGTCGAGTAGAGCGACTCTTGGAGGCAGAGAGCGATGCCTACTTCGATATGCGCCCCTACAAAAGCCGAATAGGTGCGCGCATCTCGCCTCAGAGCCAACCAATCCCTTCGCGTGAGTATATCATGGCTCTATTCGCTGCCGAGAGCCTGCGCTACGTAGGGCGCCATATTCCTCGCCCCGAGCATTGGGGTGGATGGGCCATCACTCCAGAACGCATTGAGTTCTGGCAGGGGCGCGACAGCCGTCTACACGACCGCTTCGTCTACACACGAGAGGCCGATGGTTCTTGGAGCGTACAGCGTGTAGCACCATAGCAGCCTACACACAGATTCATCAATCTAAAAAGCACCATAAAGCATATGAAACTAACAGACCACTGGTTCACCGCTCTGAGCGAATCGGAGCAGGGACAACTCGTTTTCGTCACAGGGCGCAAAGACCTCCAGCAGTTTAGAGCCACTGGCTCTCTCAAAATACGAGCAGAGATTGCTTGGCCCTATCAAGCCGACGCTGAGGGAATGCCCAACGAACATGATGCGGCTCTGATAGCTGAAATCGAACCTAAGCTACGCCGCATCATGGAGCACGACAAGCTGGCCATCCTCACAGGCAACTACACAGGCGGTGGCGTGAAGTACTGGGTATTCTACACAAGACATCTGCCTACATTTGGCCAGAGGCTCAACGAATGCCTCGCCGAATACGAGACGCTACCTCTAGAGATCCTCTGCGAAGAAGACCCCGAGTGGGGGGAATATACCGATATGCTCTCCATGGAGCATACAGACGATGAAGATTAATGTACACTAGCCCGATTATCCAAGTAATGAAGATACTCAATATCAAGCAATACATAGTTGCTATCATCGCATTTTGCATTCTCTCCTCGGGGCAAATCGGAGCCCAACCAGCCCTCATCCCCTACCCCAATAGTCTGAAGACCTCCAAGGGCTACCTTACCCTATCCAAGTCGGTAGGAATAAAGGTCGAGGATATGAAGCTCCTGTTTGCAAAGAATACGCTACAAGCAATGCTCACCGACCTCTGCCACCTAGAGGTACATGAGGCTAAGCATGCAGATATCAGACTTGAGCTCGCTACTCCGTGGGACGCATCTGCAGAAGCCTATCGCCTAACAATCGACAAGCATGGCATACTTATCGAGGGTGGAGCTCCACAGGGCGTCTATTATGGTCTGATGACCCTAAGACAGCTACTGCTCTCGGCAGAGACACAGATGCAGGGCATCAAACTACCCTGCCTACAGATAGAGGATGCTCCTAAGTATCGTTTTAGGGCGCTGATGCTTGATCCTGCACGGCACTTCCTACCCGTAGATGCCGTGAAGCAATATATCGATCGCATGTCGCACTACAAGCTCAACACCCTGCAGCTACATCTGACCGATGATCAAGGCTGGCGTCTAGCTGTGGATAAGCACCCACGCCTAACCAACGTCGGAGCGAAGCGATCGGGAGACAATCGAATTGAGGAGAATGGATTCTACAGCGCGACGGATCTATTGGAGCTCGTCGCATACGCCGAGCAACGTGGCATAGAGATTATCTCAGAGATTGATGTACCGGGTCATACGGCGGCTTTGCTCACGGCATACCCAGAGCTACGTGGTGATATGCACCCGGACTCTACCTTCGTACTTGGGCGCACAGACAACGTGATGCTCTCGGCTACTACACCCAAGGTTTATGAAGTACTAGATGATGTATTGGCCAACCTTGCCACCATTTTCCCTAGAGGTAGTAGGCTACACCTCGGGGGCGACGAGTCTGCCATTAAGCGCAATTGGGCAAGGAGTACGGAGCATCGCCAGCTAATGCGTCAGCTCGACTATCACTCTGCCGAGCAGCTGATGGGCTACTTCTTCGAGCGTGTACTAGCCTCAGCTCGCAAGCATGGCTTCCGCCCAATGCTATGGTGCGAGCTAGACGAAATCCGTATGCCTGCTGGTCGTTTCCTCTTTGACTATCCACAGGACGTTGCCCTAGTCTCTTGGCGTATGGGTCTAACGCCCAAGTGCATTGAGCTAACCCAGCAAAGTGGCCATGAGCTAATTCTAGCCCCCGGCGAATCTGCCTACTTCGACTATCCTCAATACAGGGGAGACCTACCAGAGCATAATAACTGGGGGATGCCCATCACGACGCTCAAGCAAGCCTATACTTGGGATCTAGGATCCGGTGTCACGGCCAAAGCGCACACCCATATCTCTGGAGTGATGGGGACGCTCTGGGGTGAGGCAATCAAAAACATGGATCGCGCCTACTATATGACCTATCCTCGAGCATTAGCTCTAGCTGAAATTGGATGGACAGAGCTTCCCCACAGACAATGGACTCGCTTTGCGAAGGCTCTACCCACAGTGCTAGATGACTTGCTCCGATCGGGCGTCCCCTATCGTGCGCCTTTCGAGGTCTACCGCAGTGAGGGGAGGCATCTAAAGAAGGCGATACAACGCGAGCCTTAGTACAGCCTAATCTCTCTGATGAGCTCAGCCTCTACAGCGTCGTTGATGCGACGAATGAACCCCGCACGCTCCATCATAAGTGCCTGCTTGACTGCAGCAGAGTTAATCTGCATATACAGGACGCCATCTCTAATATCCACTCTACCGACCATACGCATCAATCCTCCCAGTATCTCTGGGAGGATTTCTTTTGCCCTAATCTCAAGGAGCTTCTCGTGCATATCTGGCTCTTCCCCTAGCATTCGGCGCATCAATTCGCCGAGGCTCTGCGTTTGGTCTCTATTCATAGTGATTATCTAGTCTGATTGGTCGAGAGGTTTGTGATTTCTCCATGTTCGACACCAAAGATTCGGTAGTCCTCACCCCAGTTGTGGATGATCTCATCGAGGTACTTACGGTTGGTATCTGTGATGAATATCTGCCCAAAGTCCTCCCCCCCAACAAGACCAATAATCCGCCCAACTCTCTCGGCATCTAGCTTGTCGAATATATCATCCAGCAAGAGCATTGGGCGCTCGGCATTACGCTGGCTAAGCAGACGGTATTGAGCCAGTTTGAGGCTGATCAAGAAAGTTTTGTTCTGCCCCTCGCTACCTACTCGCTTGATGAGCTCTCCTGCAAGCGTCATCAGCAGATCATCTCGGTGAACTCCGTATGTCGTATGCCCAAGGAGGCGATCTCGCTCTCGGCTCTGTCGTAGCAGATCATAGAGCCTACCGCCCGTCTCGTCTAGAGCACTTCGGTACTCTAGGCTAACCTCGTCTCTCTCCTCCGCAATGGCACGATAGATCTCTCTGAAGTGCGGGATAAACTCCGAGACGAAGGCTCGACGACGCTCCCAAATAAGCTCAGCGAAGCGATCGAGCTGCAGATCCAGGACATCAAGTAGGGCATCGTGAGCCCCAGAGGCTTTGAGCAGACTATTGCGCTGCTGCAGAGCCTTGGAGTATTGGCTAAGGGCAGACATATACACGGCATCTTGCTGCGAGAGCTGCAGGTCGAGAAATCGTCGACGCTCCTCACTCCCCCCCAGTATAATCTGATAGTCCTGAGGAGAAACAATCACTAGGGGGAACTGACCGATATGTTCGCTCAGACGATCGTACTCTTTTTTATTGCGCTTGAGTATCTTCCTCTGCCCAAGGCGTATCTGTAGGATTAGCTGCCTATCATCACCCTGTACGCTCTGGTAGGAGGCATCCAACACTGCTACTTCTTGCCCACGGCGCACGGCAAGGGAGTCCGTAATCCCAAGGTGGCTCTTGGTAAAGGCTAGGTAATGCAGGGCATCAAGGATATTTGTCTTCCCCATGCCATTTAACCCGATGAAGCAGTTCACTTTGGGCGAAAAGCTCATACTTGCCGTAGCAATGCTTTTGAAGTTGATGATATGTAGCTGTCTGAGTATCATGGCGCAAAGATATTGATACTTTCGCTAACGGACAGAACTGTCCCGATCAGTTATCCAATCATTATCCTCCCTTTTTGTTTCCCTCTACCTGCATATACAAGGGCTGGGAGGTAGCTCGTCTCGGCATAGCTGGAGCAAATTCGGCTACGATCTCGACTTACGCCATCCTTATCCTTGCAGTTTAGGCATTCTGAGAAACCTTAAAAGGGTCTGTAGCAAAAGTGCATTTTGCCGCAGACCCTTGTTATATTGGGGTTCAGTCTATTAGCCTAGGAATTGCCCTAGAGCTATTCTGACTTCCTCGAAGCAACTCTCTAGATCGTCATTGACAATCTGCAGGTCGAAGTGGTCGGCGTACGCTAGCTCCTGCTCTGCCTTGGCTAGGCGCTCCTCAATAACATCAAGGCTATCGGTCGAGCGACTCGTGAGCCTCGCACGTAGCTCTTCGAGAGAGGGGGGCTTGATGAAGAGGCTTAGCGCTTGGTCTCCGTAGAAGCTCTTGATATTGCGCCCACCGACGCAGTCTACATCGAAAATCACATTATCCCCTTGAGCTAAGATGCGCTCCACTTCGCTCTTGAGCGTACCATAGTACTTATTCTCATACACCTCTTCCCACTCGAGGAAGTCGCCCGCTTCGATGCGTCTACGAAACTCGTCGGGAGAGAAAAAGTAGTACTCCACCCCGTGTTGCTCTGCACCTCGTGGCTGTCTACTGGTCGCAGAGACAGAGAAGCGTAGACGAAGCTCTGGAGCCTCGGTCATCAGTTTGTTGATGATCGTGCTTTTGCCCGTGCCCGAGGGTGCTGAGATGATAACCAGCTTCCCCATACTAGGCCTTAGTCTCTTCCTTGATCTTAGCCATGATCAGAGCCGATAGCTCCTCTGCAAGCTCGGGATTAGCCTGCAACGTTGCTTTGGCAGCCTCACGCCCCTGCCCTAGCTTAGTATCGCCATAGCTAAACCATGAGCCGCTCTTCTTGATGATATTGTGCTCTGTACCTAGATCGATGATCTCACCCATACGGGAGATGCCCTCGCCATAGACGATGTCGAACTCTGCCTTGCGGAAAGGAGGTGCCACCTTGTTCTTCACAACCCTGACCTTAGTTAGGTTACCTAGTACCTCCTCGCCGTCCTTGATGGGAGTGCTCTTGCGGATGTCGATGCGCACAGAGGCGTAGAACTTGAGGGCATTCCCCCCTGTGGTCGTCTCGGGATTACCGAAACTAACGCCGATCTTCTCACGAAGCTGGTTGATGAAAATGCACGTCGTATTGGACTTATTCACAGCCCCCGTCATCTTACGCAGAGCCTGAGACATTAGGCGTGCCTGCAGACCAACCTTGTTATCACCCATATCTCCCTCGATCTCTGCCTTCGGCGTTAGCGCAGCTACCGAGTCGATGATCACGAGGTCTACAGCATTGCTTCTGATGAGCTGTTCGGCAATATCCAAAGCCTGCTCACCATTATCTGGCTGTGCAATCCATAGGTTATCAATGTCTACACCCAGCTTCTGAGCATAGGTAGGGTCGAATGCGTGTTCGGCATCGACAATGGCGGCTACACCACCAGCTCTCTGAGCTTCGGCGATGGCATGAATCGCAAGCGTGGTCTTACCAGAGGACTCTGGTCCATAGATCTCTACGATACGTCCACGTGGGTACCCTCCTACGCCTAGAGCTAGGTCTAGTCCTATCGACCCCGAGGGAATGACACTAATGGCCTCTACCGCCGTCGCACCCATATTCATAATAGCACCTTTGCCGTGCGTCCTCTCGATGCTAGCCATAGCGGCTTGGAGGGCTTTGAGCTTATTTTCGGGCAAGCTAGGCTTGCTCTGCTGTATGTCCTTTGTTTCTTCTGAACTCATATATAAAATGTTGCTTACTTGATTGTCTTTGATATAGCTAGTTCGATCAATGCTTATGCTTCCTGTGCTAGAATCTGGGCGGCATGCTCGGATGTCGAGACGGCTTTGCCTCGGATGATACGCTCAATACACCCATAGACACCAATCACGAAGCTCGTGCGCTCTGTGCCCATGTACTTGCGTCCGTACATACTCTTCTCAACCCAAACACCAAACTGCTCGTTGAGCCGAACATCGGTATCGGCAATCAGCCTAAAGGGAAGACTGTACTTCTCAATGAAGCCACGATGGCTCTTGGCAGAGTCTCGGCTCACGCCTATCACCTCGTAGCCAGCGGCTCTAAGGTCTTGATAGCCGTCTCTTAGGCTACAGGCCTGCGCTGTGCAGCCTGCTGTATTGTCTTTGGGGTAAAAATAGAGTACGACCTTACGATCTGGGTAATCTGACAGGCGAACCTCGCGTCCATCCTGATCTAGCCCAAGCAGATCCTCTACCTGATCTCCTATATTCATCATAATGATATATCTACCTTATTATCTAAAGAACTGACTAACTTGACAAAGATAGAGATTATTCCTTACATAATGCTGAGTGATTACACCCTTGAAAGACGAAGTCCCAGACCCCAGTTTCTACAGTAGCCGAAGCTTAATCTGACAGGTGGGGTAAAAAGATTATTTTTGTATCACATTACCAAGATTAAGTTTTGGCTATTAGAAATTATTCCACTACACACTACAACTAGCCGTCAAGCTCAACACTTTTCGCCACAGTATAGATTTATCTCGCCTCCCCCCTTATCTCACAAGATTTCGCACGCACCGAATATTATACACGAAGATACAGAGCTATCTATCCAACAGGACAAAAACAGCACCTACAATAGAAATCATTTAATCACAAGCGCCTATGCAAGACCTAGAGTTACTCATGATGCTTCTACCAGCTGTATTTATGATCCATGAATACGAGGAGATTATCCTGTTTAGGGATTGGCTCGTAAAAAATAGGATTCAGCTAAAACGGCGATTTCCCAGAATCGCTGTATTCATGGAGCATCACCATCTATTCGACCTCTCTACAGCCACGTTTGCTGTGGGTACTGCACATAATTTCGTCCTAATCTGCATCGTCACTTTTGTAAGTATTAGGCTAGAGGCTTATCAGTGATGGTGGGCCGCTCTAGCAGGACACACAATTCATCTCGTGGTGCATCTTATTCAGTTTATCGTCTATCGTGGATACATCCCAGTGATTGTAACCTCAATCCTAACGCTCCCCTATTGCGTCTATACTGGAGCAAAGTTTATCGCTCAATCTGGCATAAGCCCCAAGCACCTGTTGCTATGGTCTATTCTGGGAGTCGTGCTTATGCTCCTGTCTTTCCGTTCGGCTTGGCTTCTGATGTCACAATTTCAGAAATGGCAGAGACAATCGTAAAGGTTCGCCTCAGAACAAAAACAAGGCTGTGTGTCGGAATGCAGAAACTGTAAGGACTGTACATGCTAAGACAGCTAAAGGGGCTGCGTCAAAACCTGATTTTGACACAGCCCCTTATTATATTGAATACAGTCTAAGCTAGTGCTTATTTCGCTGGAGCAGACATATCTTCGGTCGCTTCGAGTTCGGCAGTAGCTAGATCATGCTCGACCTTGGTCATCACGACAAGTTTCTTATACTCGCGCATACCAGTACCAGCAGGGATGAGGTGACCGCAGATTACGTTTTCCTTCAGCCCCTCTAGCGTATCTACCTTACCATTGATCGCCGCATCGTTGAGCACCTTGGTCGTTTCTTGGAAGGAAGCCGCGCTCATGAAGCTCTTAGTCTGCAGAGCCGCACGAGTGATACCCTGTAGAATCTGCTTAGCAGTAGCAGGCTTGGCATCACGTACCTGTACGAGGCGTAGGTCACGACGCTTGAGCTGGCTATTCTCATCGCGTAGACGACGGAGCGTTACGATCTGTCCGGGCTTGAGCGATTCGCTGTCGCCAGCGTCTACCACCACCTTCTTACCCCAAATACGATCGTTCTCCTCCATAACCTCAAGCTTGTCGACTATCTGCTGCTCTAGGAAGAGTGTCTCTCCTGGATCGACAATCTCTACCTTACGCATCATCTGGCGAACAATTACCTCGAAGTGTTTGTCGTTGATCTTCACACCCTGCAAGCGATATACGTCCTGTACTTCATTGACGATGTACTCCTGAACTGCCGTAGGCCCCTTAATCTCGAGGATATCGGTAGGTGTAATCGCACCATCGGAGAGAGGTGTCCCCGAACGCACGAAGTCGCCCTCCTGCACAAGGAGCTGCTTACTCATCGGTACGAGATATTTCTTCACCTCGCCAATCTTCGGTTTAATTGAGATCTCACGATTACCACGCTTGAGCTTACCAAAGATTACTTCTCCATCCACCTCGGCTACTACAGCAGGGTTAGATGGATTACGTGCCTCGAAGAGTTCCGTTACACGTGGTAGACCACCCGTGATATCACCCGCCTTACTTACCGAACGTGGGATCTTGACAAGTACCTCACCGATGTTTACAGACTCGCCCTCTTCCTTCACCACGTGAGCTCCGAGAGGTAAGTTGTAGCTCTTGATTGGGTTGCCAGCCTTATCTTGAATCTGGATACCAGGAGCTAGGCTACGATCTTTAGATTCGATGATGATCTTCTCACGCAGAGCCGTCGTTTCGTCAGCTTCTACACGGTAGGTTACACCCTCAATTACATTCTCGAAGGCTACCTTACCAGCCACTTCAGATACGATAACGGCGTTGAAGGGGTCAAACTGGAAGATCACATCTCCCTTATTCACCTTATCCCCATCGTTGAAAAATAGCTTAGCACCATAAGGTACGCTACCCGTGAAGAGCGCAATCTTTGTATTTGGGTCTATGATACGAAGCTCGGCCATACGGCTAATCACTACCTTGTGTGCCTTATCCGTATCTGTAGCCTCAACCTCTACTGCACGAAGCTCCTCGAAGCTAAGAATACCATCGAACTTGGCCATCAGGCTATTCTCCGTAGCAACGTTGGAGGCGATACCCCCCACGTGGAAGGTACGGAGCGTCAGCTGCGTACCAGGCTCACCGATAGATTGAGCTGCGATTACGCCGACTACCTCTCCACGCTGTACCATATTGTTGGTTGCGAGGTTACGACCATAGCACTTGGCGCAGACACCCTTCTTCGACTCACAGGTAAGTACCGAGCGGATCTCCACCTGTTCGATTGGCGAAGCCTCGATAATCTCGGCTGCCTCTTCGCGGATTTCCTCTCCAGCACGCACGATTGTCTCGCCCGTAGTTGGGTGAATGATGTCGTGTACAGAGACGCGACCAAGGATACGCTCGTAGAGAGAAGCGATTACCTCTTCGTTCTTCTTGAGCTCTGTAGCTACAAGTCCACGAAGCGTACCACAGTCCTCTTCGTTGATGATCACGTCCTGAGATACGTCTACTAGACGACGTGTGAGGTAACCAGCATCCGCCGTCTTGAGGGCGGTATCGGCAAGACCCTTACGAGCACCGTGGGTAGAGATGAAGTACTCAAGCACCGAGAGACCTTCCTTAAAGTTGGAGAGGATCGGATTCTCAATAATCTGCCCCCCCTCGGCTCCGCTCTTCTGTGGCTTGGCCATCAGACCACGAATACCAGAGAGCTGACGAATCTGTTCCTTACTACCACGAGCACCAGAGTCCATCATCATGAAGACTGAGTTGAAGCCCTGATTGTCTTCACTGAGCTGCTTGATGAGGATATCAGACAGACGGCTATTGATGTGCGTCCAAGTGTCGATGATTTGGTTGTAGCGTTCGTTGTTGGTGATAACCCCCATGCTATAGTTGGCCATCACGCTCTCAACCTCTTCGTAACCCTCTTGGATCAGCTTGTTCTTCTCTTCTGGGATGATCACATCACCAAGGTTAAACGACAGACCTCCCTTGAAGGCCATGTAGTAACCGAGATTCTTAATATCGTCTAGGAACTGAGCAGTCTTGGCTACACCGCAGACCTTGATCACCTTACCGATGATGTCGCGCAAAGCCTTCTTACCCAGCGTTTCGTTTACATAACCAACTTCCTTGGGCACGAACTCATTAACCATCAGACGACCCACAGAAGTCGTCACGAGCGTGCGCTTGATCTCGCCATCTACGACGTCATCAACGTACACCTTGACGGGCGCGTGGATGTCTAGTTTGCCTTCGTTGTAGGCAATCGTAGCTTCTTCGGGGCCGTAGAACGTGAAGCCTTCGCCCTTAGCTCCGGGACGAAGCTTCGTGATGTAGTATAGACCCAGTACCATGTCCTGAGAAGGCACGGTAATAGGTGCACCATTGGCAGGGTTAAGGATATTGTGCGAAGCAAGCATCAGCATCTGAGCTTCGAGGATTGCTTCGTTACCAAGAGGCAAGTGCACCGCCATTTGGTCCCCATCAAAGTCGGCATTGAAAGCCGTACAAGATAGTGGGTGTAGCTGAATAGCCTTACCTTCAATCATCTTGGGCTGGAAGGCCTGGATACCCAAGCGGTGTAGCGTCGGAGCACGGTTGAGCAGTACAGGGTGTCCCTTCATCACATACTCTAGGATATCCCATACTACGGGCTCCTTGCGGTCTACAATTTTCTTGGCACTCTTGACCGTCTTCACCACGCCACGCTCAAGTAGCTTACGGATAATGAATGGCTTATAGAGCTCGGCTGCCATATACTTAGGGATACCGCACTCGTGCATCTTAAGCTCTGGCCCCACGACGATAACCGAACGAGCCGAGTAGTCCACACGCTTACCGAGCAGGTTCTGACGGAAACGTCCCTGCTTACCCTTGAGGCTATCGGAGAGAGACTTGAGCGGACGATTGTTGTCGGAGCGGACGGCACTAGACTTACGAGAGTTGTCGAAGAGCGAGTCTACAGCTTCCTGTAGCATACGCTTTTCGTTGCGCAAGATTACCTCAGGCGCCTTGATCTCGATCATGCGCTTGAGGCGGTTGTTACGAATGATTACACGACGATAGAGATCGTTGAGGTCAGACGTGGCAAAGCGGCCACCATCTAGGGGTACTAGAGGACGCAAATCAGGTGGAATCACGGGGAGCACCTTCATGATCATCCACTCTGGGCGGTTCACATTCTTACTCTGGCGGAAGCTCTCTACTACCTGTAGACGCTTGAGGGCTTCGTTCTTACGCTGCTGCGAAGTATCCGTATTAGCCTTATGACGAAGCTCGTACGAGAGGGCGTCTAGGTCTAGGCGACAGAGCAAATCGTGGATTGCTTCGGCACCAGTCTTACAGATAAACTTGGTTGGGTCGCTGTCGTCAAGGTCATAGTTGCCAGGATGCTCTGCATCGACGCGATCCTGCAACTCGAGGTATTCCTCCTCGGTCAGCACTGCAAGACGCTCCACCGCTTCCTCGGGCAAGACTCCATGCTGTATCACGACATAGCGCTCATAATAGATGATTGCCTCAAGTTTCTTGGCAGAGATACCAAGGAGGTAACCCATCTTGTTAGGGAGCGAACGGAAGTACCAAACGTGTGCTACGGGCACCTCTAGCTTAATGTGTCCCATACGCTCACGGCGTACCTTCTTCTCGGTCACCTCTACACCACAACGGTCACACACGATACCACGATAGCGAATACGCTTGTACTTGCCGCAGTGGCACTCAAAGTCCTTGACAGGGCCGAAAGTGCGTTCGCAGAAAAGGCCGTCACGCTCTGGCTTGTAGGTACGATAGTTAATCGTCTCGGGCTTGAGAACTTCCCCACTAGAGTTCTCTAGAATTTCCTCGGGCGAAGCCAAGGAAATGGTGATCTTCGAGAAGTTATTCTTTATTTTATTGTCTTTCTTGAAAGCCATATTCTATCAAAAGATATATTCTTGTTAATCCGCAAGTAGCCCCTCCCCCACTAGACTAAGCCTAGCAGGAGAAGGCTGTGGAGATGATTAGTCTAACGTAAAGCTGAGGCCGAGCCCCTTGAGTTCGTGGAGCAATACGTTGAGCGACTCTGGGATACCAGGCGTTGGCATAGGATCACCCTTAACGATCGCTTCGTATGCCTTACTACGACCCTGTACGTCGTCGGACTTAATCGTTAGGATTTCTTGTAGGATGTGAGATGCACCGAAAGCCTCCAGTGCCCACACTTCCATCTCTCCGAAACGCTGTCCTCCGAACTGAGCCTTACCCCCGAGAGGTTGCTGCGTGATGAGTGAGTATGGACCGATCGAGCGGGCGTGCATCTTGTCATCAACCATGTGCCCGAGCTTGAGGAAGTAAGTTACCCCTACTGTCGCAGGCTGGTCGAAACGCTCTCCCGTGCCACCGTCATACAGGTAGGTCTTACCATTGCGAGCCAGGCCTGCCTTGTCTGTCCAGTCATTCATATCGTCGAGTGATGCCCCGTCGAAGATAGGCGTAGCGAACTTGCAGTCTAGCTTACGGCCAGCCCAAGCCAATACAGCCTCGAAGATCTGACCGAGGTTCATACGGCTAGGCACACCGAGTGGGTTAAGACAGATATCAACAGGTGTACCATCCTCGAGGAATGGCATATCTTCCTGACGAACGACCTTAGACACAATACCCTTGTTACCATGGCGACCTGCCATCTTGTCTCCTACCTGAATCTTGCGCTTCTTGGCGATGTAAACCTTAGCCATCTGCACGATACCAGCTGGTAGCTCGTCCCCAATCGTCTCATCGAGTTTCTTACGACGCAGATCAGCCTCGTACTCCTTAGACTTCTTGAGGTAGTTGACTGCCACCTTCTGGATCATTTCATTCGTCTGCTTATCCTCTGTCCAGTCGGTGAAGAGAATTTCGTTGTATGGTAGTGCCTCCAGGTCGGCCTTCGTAAACTTAGATCCGGGCTTGATCTTATCTGTGCCGAGGAAGTCATTAACCTTATTACACTTCTTACCCGAAGTAAGAACAAGTAGTTTCTCGATGAAGAGAGCCTTGAGGTCATTTTGCAGCACGTCGTACTTCTCCTCGAGCTTCGTCACGATCTCCTTAGTCTCGGTACGGCCTTTTTTCTTCACAGCCTTGGAGAAGAGCTTGGTGTCTACGACCACACCACGTAGCGATGGTGTAGCCTTGAGCGAAGCGTCCTTAACGTCGCCAGCCTTGTCACCGAAGATCGCACGCAGGAGCTTTTCTTCTGGCGTAGGATCGCTCTCACCCTTAGGTGTAATCTTACCGATAAGGATATCGCCAGGCTCTACGCGAGCACCAACGCGGATGATCCCATTTTCGTCAAGGTTGCGTGTGGCATCGTCGCTCACGTTGGGGATATCGGAGGTAAGCTCCTCTAGGCCGCGCTTAGTCTCACGCACCTCTAGCAGATACTCGTCCACATGAACGGAAGTGAAGAAGTCTTCGCGTACGAGGCGTTCGTTGAGCACGATAGCATCCTCATAGTTGTACCCCTTCCATGGCATATAAGCCACCTGAACGTTGCGACCAAGAGCAAGCTCACCTGCCTGAGTCGAGTATCCCTCAGTGAGGATATCTCCCTCGGCTACGCGCTGCCCCTTGTGGCAGATTGGGCGTAGGTCGATGGTCGTGCTCTGGTTCGTCTTGCGGAACTTAGGTAGCGTGTAAGTCGTGATAGGATCTTCGAAGCTCACAAACTCCTCCTGCTCCGTGCGGTCGTACTTAATCTTGATGCAGTTGGCATCGACGAAGACAACCTCACCAGCACGCTCGGCTACGACCTGCGTACGCGAGTCGTGCACCAGCTGTGCTTCGATACCCGTACCTACGATAGGCGACTCTGGGCGGAGCAGTGGCACCGCCTGGCGCATCATGTTGGATCCCATGAGTGCACGGTTGGCGTCATCGTGCTCTAGGAATGGGATAAGCGAAGCAGCGATAGAGGCAATCTGGGTAGGTGCTACGTCCATGAGGTCTACTTCCTCTGGAGTTACCACAGGGAAGTCGGACTCGAATCGAGCCTTGACACGCTCGTTCTTGAAGCGTCCGTTGTCATCGACGGGGGCGTTACCCTGAGCTACGGTCTTATCCTCTTCTTCCTCTGCAGTGTAGTACTTGAGTCCCTTCTCGGTGAAGTCTACTACCCCCTTGTTTACCGCACGATATGGCGTAGAGATGAAGCCGAGTTCGTTGATCTTGGCATATACACAGAGCGAAGAAATCAGACCGATATTAGGTCCTTCTGGCGTCTCGATAGGACATAGACGGCCGTAGTGCGTATAGTGTACGTCTCGCACCTCGAAGCCAGCACGATCGCGGCTGATACCACCAGGACCAAGAGCAGAGATACGACGCTTGTGCGTGATCTCGGCTAGAGGGTTCGTCTGGTCCATGAACTGTGATAGGGCATTCGTTCCGAAGAATGAATTAACCACAGAAGACAACGTCTTGGCGTTGACTAGGTCGATGGGGGCGAAGACTTCGTTGTCACGTACATTCATACGGTCGCGTACAGTACGTGCCATACGAGCTAGACCGACGCCAAACTGATTGTACAGCTGCTCACCAACGGTGCGCACGCGACGGTTGGATAGGTGGTCGATATCGTCCACCTGAGCCTTGGAGTTTACTAGCTCAATTAGATATTTGATGATCTCTACGATATCCTCATTGGTCAATACACGTACCTCTGGATCGATAGAGAGATTGAGTTTCTTATTGATGCGATAGCGACCTACATCTCCCAAGTCGTAGCGCTTGTCCGAGAAGAATAGGTTGGTGATGACTTCACGTGCGTTAGACTCGTCGGCAGGCTCGGCATTGCGAAGCTGACGATAGATATAGTAGAGCGCATCGTGCTCGCTATTACATGGGTCCTTCTGCAGGGTGTTGAAGATAAGCGAGTAGTCGGAGGTAGCCTTGTCCTCGCGGTGTAGGAGGATCGTCTTGGTACCAGCCTCTAGGATCTGCTCGATATGCTCCTCGGTAAGCTCGGTTTCGCGATCGATGAGTACCGTAGTACGCTCGATGGAAACCACCTCACCAGTGTCCTCATCACTGAGGTCATCGATATAGGTCTTATTCACGCGACCAGCCAGACGACGACCGATGTATTTCTTGAGGCCAGCCTTAGTTACCTTAACCTCCTCAGCCAGACCGAATAGGTCTAGAATCTGCTTGTCGGTCTCGTAGCCGATAGCACGAAGTAGCGTAGTTACAGGGAGCTTCTTCTTACGGTCGATATAGGCATACATCGCATTGTTGATGTCCGTAGCGAACTCAATCCAAGACCCCTTGAATGGGATAATACGTGCCGAGTAGAGCTGCGTACGATTGGTGTGCATGCTCGTGCCGAAGAATACACCTGGAGAGCGATGCAGCTGTGACACGACTACACGCTCTGCCCCATTGATGACGAAAGTACCAGACTCCGTCATATAAGGGATAGGGCCCAAGAACACATCCTGAATAACCGTCGCAAAATCCTCGTGATCGGGGTCTGTACAGTAGAGCTTGAGCTTAGCCTTGAGAGGTACGCTATAGGTAAGACCTCGGCTTAGACACTCCTCAATCGTATATTTGGGAGGGTCGACGTAGTAGTCGAGGAACTCAAGGACAAAGTTGTTGCGCGTGTCTGCAATAGGGAAATTCTCGGCAAACACCTTATACAGCCCCTCCTTTTTTCTGCGTTCGGGAGGAGTGTCCAGCTGGAAGAAGTCTTTGAAGGACTTCAGCTGTACTTCGAGGAAATCCGGAAACTTAAGCGGATTCTTGATCGATGCGAAGTTTATTCTCGATTGGTTGTGGTTTGAGGCCATTTGTAGGATGAATGATACTTGGTGGAAAATAAGACACGAAATGGTTAAGACTCCTCTCGACGAGGAATCTCAACCATAATTACCTGATTTTCACAGGTTAGAATTTCGTTACTTAAGCTCTACTTCTGCTCCAGCCTCTTCGAGAGCCTTCTTCACAGCTTCAGCAGTAGCCTTGTCTACACCTTCCTTAACTGTAGAAGGAGCAGCGTCTACGATGTCCTTAGCTTCCTTGAGACCAAGACCACAGTGTTCCTTAACTGCCTTCACAACCTGTAGCTTAGCACCACCAGGGCTCTTGAGGATCACGTCGAAAGAAGTCTTCTCTTCTTCCTGAGCTGCTTCGCCACCACCAGCGGCAACAACTACAGCAGCAGCTGCTGGTTCAATACCATACTCTTCCTTGAGAATAGTTGCGAGTTCGCTTACTTCCTTAACCGTTAGGTTTACCAGCTGTTCAGCAATAGCTTTGATATCTGCCATGTTATTTAATTATTTCTTTGTTTTTGTTCTTGTTAATTGTCTAGTTGAGGCAATTATTCAGCAGCAGCCTCTTCGCTTGCTTTGTCCTTGTTCTCAAGAGCAGACACCACGTTGCGGATTGGAGACTGCAGAAGAGCGATAACGTCTGCCACAAGTTCTTCCTTGCTCTTGATTGCCACAAGGGTTTCCAGCTGGTCTTCGCCGTAGAATCCAGTCTCGGCGTAAGCACCCTTTAGACGGAGCTTATTGTCAGCTTTCTTATCCTTGGTGAACTCCTTAATTAGCTTTGCAGGAGCGTTTGCCACGTTGGCAAACATAATGGCTGTATTGCCCTTGAGCACACTATATAGTGGAGCAAGGTCGGTATCAGCCGCCGACATAGCCTTGCGCAGGAGGGTATTCTTTACTACAACTAGCTTGATCTCTGCCTTATTGCACTGACGACGTAGTGTCGCAGTCTTAGCAGCATCCATCCCTTCGATGTTGGTCAAATAGAAGTGAGGATACTCATTGAGATAGCCTGTGAGCTGTTCGATTACAACGCCTTTATTTTCCTTTCTCATGATTTCTACCTTTTATTATTCTTCTACAGACTTAGGATCGATCTTGATACTTGGGCTCATGGTGCTAGAGAGATAAATGCTCTTCACATAAGTACCCTTAGCAGCCGTTGGCTTGAGCTTGATCAGCGTAGAGATGAACTCAGCAGCGTTCTCCTTGATCTGATCGGCAGAGAATGAAACCTTACCAATAGAGGTGTGTACGATACCAGTCTTATCTACCTTGAAGTCGATCTTACCAGACTTAACATCCTTAACGGCAGCACCAACCTCGTTGGTTACTGTACCGCTCTTGGGGTTAGGCATCAGACCGCGAGGACCAAGCACACGACCTAGAGCCCCGATCTTACCCATGATAGCTGGCATAGTGATGATCACATCAATGTCAGTCCATCCACCCTTAATCTTATCGATATATTCATCCAGACCTACATAGTCGGCACCAGCTGCCTGAGCTTCGGCTTCCTTATCTGGAGTACAGAGAGCTAGCACACGTACCTGCTTACCAGTACCATGAGGCAGAGTTACCACACCACGTACCATTTGGTTAGCCTTACGAGGATCTACACCTAGGCGCACATCAACATCTACGGACGCATCGAACTTAGTCGTAGTAATCTCCTTGACCAGAGCAGATGCCTCTGCTAGTGTATATGCCTTCCCGGGTTCAATCTTGCTGAGAGCTAGCTTCTGATTCTTTGTCAGTTTACCCATTTTCTTCGATTAGTTTATATTACCCAGGAAACTCTCCCTTTACTGCGATACCCATACTGCGAGCCGTACCAGCTACCATCTTCATAGCAGCCTCTACAGTGAAGCAGTTTAGATCCACAATCTTATCTGAAGCAATTGCGCGAACTTGTTCCCAAGTAACCTCAGCCACCTTGTTACGGTTAGGCTGAGCAGAACCACTCTTTACCTTAGTAATTTCCTTGAGCTGTACTGCTACAGGAGGAGTCTTGACGATGAAATCGAAAGACTTATCTGCGTAGTAAGTGATGACAACTGGGAGGATCTTACCAGCTTGATCCTGAGTTCTGGCATTGAATTGCTTGCAAAACTCCATAATATTGATACCCTTGGCACCAAGAGCAGGTCCCACGGGAGGTGAAGGATTTGCAGCCCCACCTTTGATTTGCAATTTTAGTTGTCCAGCAACTTCTTTAGCCATTTTCTTTGATTTAATAAGTGTGATACACTATGACGCTAGTCGCGGTTCCGTAACAAACCTACTCCTTAGCCACCTGAGCATAGCTTAGCTCCAGAGGGATCTTACGGCCAAACATCTTGACCATAACACTCAGCTTGCGCTTCTCTGGCGTTACCTCCTCCACGATAGCTTCACAACCAGCGAAAGCTCCCTCGGACACCTTAACGGTATCTCCGACGAAGATCTCCAAGTCGTATTCACCTTCGGAGTCGGCAACCTGGTCTGCACGACGCAAGAGGCGCTCGACCTCACTGCGCTTCATGGGCTCAGGCGAACCGCCTTTGTTGCCACCGAGGAAGCCAATCACATTGGGAATCGTGCGAAGTCTATGCTCCACCTCTCCCACTAGGATAGCCTCGACGAGTACATAACCAGGCAAATAGGGACGCTCCTTGACAATCTTCTTGCCATTGCGCTGCGAAACGACCTTCTCGGTGGGAATGATCACTTGAGACACGTACTGACCTAGATCAGTCAGCTTGATCTCGGCCTCAAGTTGCTCACGCACCTTATTCTCCTTACCGCTAACGGCACGGAGAACGTAGAATTTCTTTTCTGCTAGTTCAGCCATTACTTCAACAGCCTATAGACGGACAATAGAAGGTTCTCAAAAGCGGTATCCACCAAAAGCACAAAAATCGCTATGATAAGGGAAGCGATCATCACAACAATTGCACTACTGGTTAGCTCCTGACGGGTAGGCCACGTAACCTTTTGGGTAAGCTCGGCGTATGAATCCCGGAAGGAAGCTCCTATTCTATTTACTAAACTCATCTTTTTAATTATTTCTAGCACGGGTTGAGAGACTCGAACTCCCGACACCTGGTTTTGGAGACCAGTGCTCTACCAACTGAGCTAAACCCGTATATCAAAGAGGGAGACCAACCTCTGGCCTCTACCGCAGCAGCCACCCCTCTTTGGATTTCTTTGACTAGTCGAGGATCTCCGTGATCTGACCAGAACCAACCGTACGACCACCCTCACGGATAGCGAAGCGAAGACCTACGTTGATAGCTACTGGGTAGATGAGCTCCACATTGATCTCAACGTTGTCACCTGGCATAACCATTTCAGTGCCCTCTGGGAGAGAAATCTCACCAGTTACGTCGAGCGTACGGATGTAGAACTGAGGACGATACTTGTTGTGGAATGGCGTGTGACGACCACCTTCTTCTTTCTTCAGCACATAGATACTTGCCTTGAAGCGAGAGTGAGGAGTGATCTGACCAGGCTTGGCAATCACCATGCCACGCTTGATTTCATTCTTATCAATACCACGAAGGAGCAGACCTACATTATCACCAGCCTGACCTTCATCAAGAATCTTACGGAACATCTCCACGCCAGTCACAACAGACTTAAGCCCTTCCGCACCAAGACCGATAATCTGAACTTCGTCACCCGTATGAATAACACCAGTTTCGATACGCCCCGTAGCCACAGTACCACGACCCGTAATAGAGAACACGTCCTCTACTGGCATAAGGAATGGCTTATCTACAGCACGTGGAGGCAGAGGAATCCAGCTATCTACCGCATCCATAAGCTCCATAATCTTATCCTCCCACATAGGCTCACCATTCAGACCGCCAAGAGCAGAACCACGAATAACAGGAGTATTGTCACCATCAAAGTCATAGTTAGAGAGAAGCTCGCGCATATCCATCTCTACAAGCTCCAACATCTCCTCATCGTCTACCATGTCCACCTTGTTCATAAAGATAACAAGAGCAGGCACATTCACCTGACGAGCCAGAAGCACATGCTCACGCGTCTGAGGCATAGGACCATCGGTAGCAGCAACCACGATGATGGCACCATCCATCTGAGCAGCACCCGTTACCATGTTCTTCACATAGTCGGCGTGACCTGGACAGTCTACGTGCGCATAGTGACGGTTAGCAGTTTCGTACTCAACGTGCGAAGTATTGATCGTGATACCACGCTCTTTTTCTTCTGGGGCGTTGTCGATAGAGTCGAACGAACGGAGCTCAGAAAGACCCTTCTTAGCGAGCACAGTCGTAATAGCAGCAGTAAGAGTCGTCTTACCATGGTCAACGTGACCAATCGTACCCACGTTTACGTGTGGCTTCGATCTGTTAAAAGTTTCTTTTGCCATTTTGCGTTTATTGTTAAAAATTATCTTTCGGTAAGCCACCCCCAGCTGAGCCGATGACGGGATTTGAACCCGTGACCTCTTCCTTACCAAGGAAGTGCTCTACCCCTGAGCTACATTGGCTTACATCTGTGAGCGTTAACTCGTGACTATCCAAAGAATTGCGATATGCCACTCGGGATAATCGAGTGCAAATATAGACACTTTTTCCGAACTAACAAAACCAACCCTCAGAAACTTCTACTAGGTAGGTTCAAACTACCTAATCTGAACTGCTCTGTTGAAGAGCGCAACTATAGCATCGAAGCGATGAGCACTCTGCTTCGGCGCGGTCGTCCCTGCGACATAATCGGGCGCAGGGAAGAAATTGATTTGTACACAAGGATCATTATTGTTGATACCTCTAATTTTGGCAGCCTTACAAGCGAGCATCATCTTGGTCTTGGATTGAAAATATCCATAATAGCCGTTCTCTATACTAACGAAGCTCCATCCATTTTTCTCCAGCAATCTATTAAACTCATTAGTCGGTATATAAGCTCCGGTAATATCAGTATCTTCCCAGAAGCCAAGCGACACATCATCGTAGAGAGCTGCAATTTCCTTGACCGTACCGAGATGTTCGGGCTTAGCCCCAGACTCCCAATGGAAGTAGTATCCTACACTGATCAATGGCTTCTTATTTGCTGCTGAAGTGAAAGTTGCCAATGCGATCTTCCCCTTATTTGCTCCAGCAGAGACGGGAGTATGTTGCTCCTCTCTGGAGCCGGCTTTGAGCTCGGCATCACGAATCTGATCGAACTGCCAAGCCTGATTCTCGAAATACTCTTGAGGGAAGCCTGGCATCGCAGCAAAGGTAGAATAGGCTTTACTCTGACGAGCATACTGTTCGAAGCTAACTATTACCCCCTTGCCCTCACTATATGTAATCTTCAGGTTAAAAGGCTTCGTCTTGTGACGCCCTTGAATCAACATCGCCTCTTCAGAGAGGATCTCAAAGTCGTTATCCTTGTAGAAGTTGATCATACTCTGGCGCTCTGCCTCCGCCAAGTCGTAGTTGGAGCAAAGCGTAGAGACCTCTATGAGACTTTTTGTCTTTTGACGGATTGCATAAAGCACCTCTGGAAACATCTCAGATTCGCTAAAGAAGAAATAGAGATCATCTGGGGCATTATAAGTCGGACTAGCCTCAAGATAAGACTTGAGCACACTATTCTGTGCTACTTCGTAGCGTGTCACCTGAGCTCCCGTTGGCTTCTCCTCGAGCAGAGGCATCACAAACTTGCGCGCCTGCTTGACCTGCGATGTACCCGCAGCTTGAGTTAGTTTAATTTTGACTGGCGTCGTCTCGCCTGCCTGCACCAAAATGTAGCTCGTGCGCACCTTCGCCTGCATATTGGGGGCCACCTCTATCTTAAGCTCGTCCTTGGTCTGAGAGAGCTCGACCCAAACGCCCTCCTGCGGAGCCGTAGCTACCCATGCAGCTACATTTGTAGTAATCTTAATGATTTCACTCCCACCTTCCGCAGCAAAATCGAGAGCCAAACGATCGGCACTCAGCATAAGAGGCTCTTGAGATTTATTATCCTGTGTACAAGAAAACCCTAAAACTAGGGATACAGCAACGAGCATCGACCACAAGGTTCGATTAAACAAGTTTGTCTTTTTCATAAATCATACTTTTTAGAAGGGTTACAGATTCACCTACTCCCTTACAATTAACATAATGAATCGGGCAAGATTATAGATATGCTTCATATCTAGATACAAAGATAGCAAAAGAGATGAAATCCGACAATAAAAATTGTAGAGGTGCATTTTACGCAGTCTGACGCACCTAAAAGGGACTGCGACAAAACGAATCTTGCCACAACCCCCTCTCGTCGGTGATATTTGTGCGTTAGATACCGCTAATACTCTGGTGCAGGATTAAGTATCAAGTGCAAAATTCTGCTAATGCACTACCGAGATCGGTAGAGACCGACTACCTACCCGAAGCAAATACACACCACTCTTGAGCGAACTTACATCTAGTGGCTCTTCGGTCTCTAGAACCATAGTCTCATACACCAATACCCCTTCAAACGTATAGATTCGCAGCCATTCGCCTAGTGGCGCTCCCTCTATCATAATGTATGCAGAAGTAGGATTTGGGTAAATGCGTAATGAGGGTTGCTCTAGCACACCGACGAGGGTATCTTGCTTCATCTTAACTTCAATCTTCACATCACCCTTGACAACAAACCTATAAGGAGCCGTAACCACCTTGCCGTTAATCTTCACCTCCTCAATTACAAAGCCCTTCTCGGGAGTGATCTCTAGATCGAGTTCCGTGCCATACGCTACCTTCGTTAGATCAAGAGCTCCCTTGATGCGTATGGTAGCGTGCTCTACCATGGGGAGGGTCACGGCAAAGAATTTCTTCGAGAAGACACCTATAACCTCCACATTGCTCTTGACTGTAATGCGCTTAGTCTGCATGATGTCTACGCCGTTGGCCTTGAGAGAAGAGAGTTCGTAACCAGTACCATTGGCTGTATGCACTCTCAATTCGGTTCCATAAGGTACAGCCTCCATATCTCTAGCACCAGTGAAGGCAATAGAGCCCTGTCCCTCTACCCTATAGGTAACGCGATAGGTCTTCTGCTTGATGAAGGTAGCATGGACAGTCGTTGTGCCCTCTACCACGAAGGTACGGCTAGTGGTAATATCCTTACCATTGGCGGTGATACGCTCTAGTTCATAACCAGCCTGTTGCGTAACAAGTACCTTGAGCGTTTCGCCATCCTCTACTGCCTTGAGGGCTTCGGTATCCTTGCCCTCGATAGCGATTGTGCCGCCCTCGGTCTGATCAAGGACGATAGCGTATGTACGCTTACGGAAGGTAGCCTTGACAACCGTATTACCTCGCACTATAAAACGCTTAGTCGCCATGATGTCTACCCCATTGGCTGTAAGGGTAGCAAGGTCATAGCCAGCCTCTCGAGCGATTGATACGGTTAGTTCTGTTCCCTCTGGCACGGCCTTCAGATCCTCGGGAGACATCCCCTTGATTCTGATGAGACCGCCTATACCCTGCTCAAGCGTTACAGCGTAGCGTTTCGCCTCTGCAGGCTTTTGACGGAAAGTCGCACGAACTGTTGTGGCACTCTTCACCGTGAACTTACGACTGGCCATAATGTCTACACCATTAGCCTCGAGCATCGCTAGTTCATAACCCTTATTGGGCTCTACATGTACAGTAAGTTCTGTTCCGTAAGGCACAGCATGGAGCTCATCCGAACCAGTTACTGTGACGCTCCCATTCTCCGCCTTAATAACCTCTACTCGGTACACTTTCTTGCGAAAAGTAGCAACCACCTTAGCATCGCCTTGCACAGTAAACTTACGGCTATCTGCAATATCCCTACCATTGACTGTGAGGGTCTCAAGCTCATAACCTTCCTGTAGCGTTACAAGTACCTTAAGCGTTGCACCATCCTCTACAACCTTGAGGGCTTCGGCATCCTTGCCCTCGATAGCGATTGTACCACCCTCGGTCTGCTTGAGCGTAATCGCATATAGTCGCTTGCGGAAGGTAGCCTTGACAATCGTATTACCTCGCACTATAAAACGCTTAGTCGCCATGATGTCTACCCCATTGGCGGTGAGGGTAGCAAGGTCATAGCCAGCCTCTCGAGCGATTGATACGGTTAGTTCTGTCCCCTCTGGCACGGCCTTCAGATCCTCGGGAGACATCCCCTTGATTCTGATGCGGCCGCCCTCTCCCTGCTCTAGTGTCACTGGGTAGCGCTTGATTTCAACGGGCTTTTTGCGGAATGTGGCTCGTACCGTAGTATGCGTCTCTACTCGGAATCGCTTGCTTTCCGTGATGTCTTTGCCATTGGCCGTGAGCCTCTCTAGCTCGTAGCCCTCCTTTGGAGCCACTAGCAAGGTGAGCTCTGTGCCGTCCTCTACCGCGTTGAGGTCTCCGGAACTTTTGCCCTGAATAGAGATGGTACCGCCCTCGGTCTGATCGAGCGTAATCTTATATATGCGCTTACTGAAGGTTGCCTTAACGACCGTTGCTTCTCGTACGACGAACTTACGTTTCGCCATGATATCCACGCCATTGGCTGTAAGGGTCGCCAAGTCATAACCCGTACTGGGTGATACATGTACAGTGAGTTCAGTACCATGAGATACAGCATGGAGCTGACCCGCCCCCGTCAGCTCAATACTCCCATTCTCGGCTTTCATAACCTCTACTCGGTACACCTTCTTGCGGAAGGTAGCCACTACCTTGGTATCGCCTTGTACA